>NZ_CP015780.1:0-301462 GCF_001945665.1 Borreliella mayonii
TATTTATTATTAATTAGTATAAATAGATATATACTACTAATTTATATAATCTTTTCACTTAACATTTTGTTATACAAAAATCTTAAACATCTAATTACAATAAAATATAAATAAAAATATTATATTTTATTGTAATTAGAACAAATTGATATATAATATCAATTAAGAATAATTATTATTTATAATAATTATTCTTAATTAGATAAAAGGAGAATATTTTTATGAGAAAAAGTTTGTTTTTATATACATTATTAATGGGAGGATTGATGTCTTGTAATCTAGATTCCAAATTATCTAGTAATAAAGAACAAAAAAATAACAATAATGTAAAAGAGGTTTCGGATAGTGTTCAAGAAGATGGTCTTAATGATTTATATAATAATCAAAAAAAGCAAAAAAGCCTTACTAAAAATTTTGGAGAATTGAAATATGAGGATTTAATTAATCCTATAGAGCCTATAATACCTTCAGAATCACCAAAGAATAAGGTTAATATACCAAATAATATTTCAATTGCGCATACTCAAAAAAAAGAGATAAAAAGGGAGAATTTAATCCCTTCTACTAATGAAGAAAAGGAAGCTGATGAAGCAATTAAATATTTAGAAGAAAATATTCTTAAAAACTCTAAATTTTCTGAATTAATTAGAGAAGTACGTGTACTTAAAGATGAATATGCTTTAATAAAAGCTGATTTGTATGATGTAATTGAAAAGATTAACAATAAAAAAACATCATTAATGGAGAATCATAAGAACAATAGAGATAAGATAAATAAATTAACACAATTGTTGCAAAATAATTTAAAGATAGATAGTGAGCTTGAGAAGCTTATAAATATGATTGATATGGCAGAAAATGAAATAAGCTCTGCGGCTTTCTTTTTTGACAACGCTCAGAAAAGGTTAAAAGAAAGTATTATTAAAAGATTAGAGAGTAAAAATAATAGATCTTCTTATGCATTAAAATTGTCTAGACAGGCTTTAAGTGACGCAAAAAGTGCTTTAAGTAATTTAGAATCTTTTGCCTTTAAAAAAGCTGAACCAATGGTGAGAAAGGAAGAAATAAAAGAGCTTATTAAACATGCAAAAACTGTTTTAGAAAGTCTCAATAAAAAATAACAAAGAATATTCCACCTATAATTTCTATGGAATTTAGGTGGAAATAAATTTATATAATAATATAATATACAAACTAAATACTAATGAAATATAGCACCATTTTATCAATCTTATTATTCCTAATATATAGCGTTAATTTATTTAGTTTTCAAAATAAATTAACCACTTCTAACTGGGAATTCCCCAAAGAAGATATAATTAAAAAAAAAATAAAAATAGGTGTAATTTACCATAATTATATAAATCCTGTCTTTTATAATGAAAACTACAAATACATTGCATTTATCGGAATATTGACATCTTATAATGAGTGGATTGAAATACAATTTAGCCCTATAAATTTTTTTACTATCCCAATAAATAAAGATTTTATTTCAAATACTTATTTCAATTTAGTTTTCACTATCTACATCGCTAAATATTCAATTTTAGCTGATACGCTTACTATAAAATTCTTAATTGGAACCCAAGTTGATTTAACCTTAAGAACTACTATATTTATAGGAAAAACAACTAATGCATTTCTATATCCAATCCTTCCCCTAATTGCTTTTAAATTTGAAATTGATTTCACGCCTAATAACTATAGTATTTACTATAAATTATCAACTTCTTTTAAAGAATTTATTCTTTTAGATATAGGAATCTCTATATTTATGTCATAAGAAAATTTTAAACATTTTTCTTTTTTTTTTTAATTCAACAAAAGATTAGCAATTATTTAAAACACAAATTAACAAAGCTCAAAAACGAATATTTAAAACAATTTTACTAAGGAATAAGAACTATATTCATGCCTGAACTTAAAGACTTTTTAATAGCATTTTCAATATTAGAAAAACTTCTTGTAATTGCTCCCATATCATAAGAATCTGTCATCATAATACTAGCAATATTTAAATTTTCCCTTATAATATTAACAATACTTTTAGACATGCTAGTTATATCTTTAGAAATTTTAGGGACATTTACATGACCAATCATGATAAATTTAGCAGCTCTACCAAAAACAAATGGAACAAAATTATTTAGCATTAAAAAGCTTTTACTATAAGGCAAAAATGCCAAAAATTTATGTGTATCCATAGTTGTTCCTCCTAATCCAGGAAAATGTTTGATTGCCGAAAATACTCCATGATTCTGCATACCATCAATAAAGGCTTCTACCATAAGTCCAATATTATAAGCAGAATATCCTCCGAATGTTCTATTTAGCAAAGGAGTATGTGGTGCAAATTTCATGTCGGCAACTGGAGCCATATTTAAATTAATACCCAATCTACGCAATTGTTTAGCAAGAACTTCACCAATTTTATAAATAAGATGCAAATCTTTGACGCCCCCTACATGCTCCATGGCCGGAAAATTATAAACCCCCATTTTTTTATTTTCACTAGCTCTACTAACTATCCCCCCCTCTTCATCAATAGCAATAAAAATATCATGCCCAATATACCTCTTTATAGCACTAATTAATCCTCTTGCCTGCTCAGCATCTTTTAAATTTTCTCTAAATAAAATTATACCAATCGGATTAATCTTTTTTATTCTATTAATATCATCGGTATTAAGCCCTTGAACATTCTTAAAATTTGTTAAATTTCTAATCCCAATAAATAAGTTTCTATCTTTTAAAATAGTTTGAAAATTAAATTCACCCGAAAATTTAATCAAATCCACAAGATCTGATTTATCCTTATTAAAATATTCATAATCTATTTCTGGTAAAGATTCTATCGCAAATAAATTTAAACAAAAAAAGCTAAAAAATAAAAAAGATAAAGCTTTCAAAAAGTCCATTTATAGAGCCCACAAAGCAAGCCGTAATCTTTTGATAATAAATCAGAAAGAGCACTAAAATTCTTAGCAGCAGAATTATTGACCCCCTTCTTACAACAATCTTCACATCCATCTTCAAGATTACTATTAAGCAACATGTCAATAAATAACTTTGCAGGAAGAAATCTTTTATTTCTATCAACCGTTAAAATTAATGGATTTTCCATTAATTTTAACACTTCCCACGTTATTTGCTCAACCGAAATATATTTACCAATTTCTTTGTCTTGCTCTATAATTCTAATAGGCATTCTTTCTATTATTTCATCAATATTTTTTATCAAATACTCTAAATTAAAAAGCCCAGTTGCACAATTAAATAACAGCCTATTACCCTTATTTTCAAAATCTTGCACAATCTCTGAAGAAATCCCCCCACCAATATCAACACAAGTTAAACGATTTTCACTATTTACTGCCAATACCCCCCCCTTAAAATCTGCCTTGCTTTTAAAACTAAATTCAAACCCAGAAGAATAATTGGTCAAAGCCATTACAGCAAGTGCTTTAAAATTAATTGTAAAGCCTATATTATCAACATTGCCAATGTATATAAATCTTTTCCCAGATTCATAAAGCCTTAAATAAATATCTTTTAAAATTTTAAAATTTTGACCATGACCGGCAGGCAAAGCCAAAATAGAATTGCCATTTTTATTATCTTTGAGAGTAAAATATTGATAACTAGAGCTGTTCAGTTTTTCATAACAATAAACTAAAGGTTGTACAGCTGTAAAAATATCTTCTTTTTTAAAATTACAAAAATTTACACTTTTAATCAAATCATCCGCAAATAAATCATCCAAAAATTTTGAAATAAATTCATCCGTTTTACAACTAGTCATTTGAAATATTGAGGGCTTGATCCTTTTGCCACAACAAGATTCATATTTTTTAGAAGCCATTAAAAGATGTCTAATTTTCAAAGCCAAAAATGAGAATCCAAAACTACCGTTTTTATTAATATAAGCTGGAGTTATCCCCTTTGGAAATTCTCCAAATTTTTCTTTAAATTCAAGTATTTTAGATTCATATAGCACATATAAATCTTCATTTAATGCCCTATTTTTAGCTAAATCAAAATAACTTGTTGCAGAGCCCCCATTTAAGATTCCAAAAGAAAGATATGGGAAAAGCATTAATCCCAAATTTTCAAGATCACAAGAAGAAAAAATATAACAATCACCTTCTTCTAAGCGCAAAAATTTAGAAAAATCATGAAAATATTTTTTTAAATTATCTTCAACCAAACCTTTGTCAAACTTAAACCTCAAAATTTTATCCGAAATATTAAAAATATTTTCATGGCTATCGCAAGGAAAATACTTAATGGATTCAAAATCATTAATCCCTATCTCACCAGAATTAAGTTTTTCAAGTATCATTTCAGAAAAAATTTTATCAACTTTAAAATCCATCAGTTAAAACTAAAACCCTTAAAGAAAAGCTTATTTTAATATAAGCAAAAAAACAAATTTTTAAGTATAATAATATAAGCTATCTCATTGATATTATAGCAATAAGATAGCTATAATATCAATGAGATAGCTATTTATATGCTTAAACAATATTCACTGAACATGAAAAATTTTAAAAAAGCTTTTGATGAGATGATATTTTCTCCTTCAGGATTTAGAAAAATTTTTGCAAAATCAAAAAATGAAGATTCAATGGAAAATGAAATAAACAATGAAGATAAAGTGCTAATAGCACTAATAATCTTCACAATATCAAATTATTTTAAAGATGAATCCAAGCCCTGTATTGGATTAGGATTAGACTCAAGACCAACTGGCAACATTATTATAGAAATAACAATAAAAATATTAATAACAAACAAAGAAAAGATTAAGTTTTTTGGGATACTTCCAATAACTGAAATTTTAGCTTATATAAAAAACAGCAAAGATTCAAAGGGCTTCATTTACATCTCTGCAAGTCATAATCCAATAGGGTACAATGGGATAAAAATAGGCTTAAACGATGGTGGAGTACTAAATTCTGCAAAAGCTCATGAAATAATAAAACAAATTAAAAACAACAGCCAAAATGAAAAGCTAATAAACTATTTAATTAACGCTCTAAACAAATTTGATGAAGATAAATCCCATTTAGAGTATTATAATAAAACAATAAAATTGGAAAGAAAAAATAAAAACCAATCTTACGAAGCATATAAATCATTAATACATGAAATAGCATATGAAAACGATATTAACAATAAAAATATCGAAATTTTAAAGAAAAGAATACTAAAAAATCCAATTGGAATAATAGCAGAAATGAACGGAAGCTCTAGAATCAATTCAATAGATAAAGAATTGATAGAATCTTTGGGATTGAAAATAGAATTATATAATGACGAAATAGGCATTTTTAAGCATAATATTATTCCTGAAGGAAAATCTTTAAATGAATGTAAAAAGCTGCTACAAAATAAATATATACAAGACAATTCTTTTGAGCTAGGATACGTACCAGATTGTGATGGAGATAGGGGCAATCTGGTGTTTATAGATAAAGGCACAAACACTGCAAATATCATCGAAGCACAAAAAATATTTGCACTTGTAGTAATTTCAGAGCTTAGCTATCTTTATTACACAGGAATAAAAAATAATATAGCAATAGTAACCAATGATGCAACATCTCTAAATATTGAAAAAATTGCAAATTTTTTCAACGCAAAAGTTTATAGAGTAGAAGTTGGAGAAGCTAATCTAACAGAAATGGCAGATGATTTAAGAGCTCAGGGATTAATTGTAAAAATCTCAGGAGAAGGATCAAATGGGGGCTGTATAATCCATTCTTCAAGGGTAAGAGACCCAATTACTACTCTACTTAGTATCGTAAAATTATTAAAAATGAAAGAACTTTACCAAATATGGTGCAAATTATCTAAAAACTACTATAAAGAAAAGTACGACTTAAAAGATATTTTAAATACAACAAATTTTTATAGCAATGTAATAGTATCATCCAAGAAAGCTAATTTAACAAATCTCAAAATAGAAAATCAAGAAATTTTAAAAAGCAATTATGAAAATCTATTGATTAAAGAGATAAAAAGCAATAAGTTATTTCAAGAATTATCAATAACTGACTATGAAATCATTAACTATGAAGGCAAAAGGCAATCTAAGATTAGAACAGGAGATTCCTCGGGAGGATTAAAGGTATTGTTAAAAACTAATAAAGAAATTGTTGCAACCTTATGGATGAGAATTTCAAAGACAGAACCAGTAACAAGAGTACTCAGCGAAGTTATTTATGCAAAAAGAAATATTTTGTTCAAGCTACTAGAATTTAACAAAAGACTAATAAAAAAGGCAAATCTACCTAATAATTAACATTGTTTGATTTAAATAATAAGTTAATCACCAATATAAGTTTAGCATAAAATCAATAATTTTCATTCTTCATTTTTTAATTTTTTCTTAGCACTATATTTTATTCCATTCCAAGTTTTTGAAAGTCCTATTAAATCCTTAACATCTTTTACTACTTTATTTGCAACAAACCTTGCCTTGCTCGTACCATCAAAAATAATTTCATCAATGTAATCTTTTTTTTTGGCTTCATAAAAACTTCTTTTATCCCTTATTGGTTTTAAAAAGCTATTCAAAGCTAAAAACAATTTTTTCTTAACCTCAACATCACCTACTTTACCCTTCTTATACCTAATTTTAAGATCTTCAACTTCTTCATGATTACTATTAAAAATACCGTGATAAATAAAAACAGGATTACCCTCAACATTACCAGGAATATCTGCCCTTATTCTATTTGGATCTGTATACATAGACATAATTTTTTTTTCTAACAAATTTTCATCATCGTTTAAAAAAATTGCATTATTAAGACTCTTACTCATTTTATTTTTGCCGTAAATACCCACCAAAGGACGAGAATCTGTGAAAACAGATTCGGGTATTGGGAAAAAATTATTTTCGTACAAATAGTTAAACTTTCTTGCAAGTTCTCTTGCAAATTCAATATGAGATTCATTATCACGCCCAACAGGAACTAAATTTGCTTTTGTCATTAAAATATCTGCGCTCATAAGAACAGGATATCCTAAAAGACCATAAGGAATCTCTTTAAGTCCCGCCGCAATGCTCATATCTTTTATACTTGGAATCCTTTGCAAGCGCGCAACAGTAACAAGCATTGAAAATATTAAATAAAGCTCAAAGAGCTCTGGTATAGCTGATTGCAGATATATGCTAACCTTATCAGGATTAATCCCACAAGCAAGATAATCTAAAACCATTTCTCTAACATTATAAGGTATTGTATTGATGCTCTTCAAATCAGGCTTTGTAGTCAAAGTGTGTAAATCGGCTATAATAAAATATGTTTCATACTCTTCTTGAAATTTCAACCGATTTACTACAGATCCTACATAGTGCCCCAAATGAAGAGAACCAGTGGGCCTATCTCCCGTAAGCATAACCTTTCTTTTCAAAATCAAATCTCCTTACCTTTGCGAGAAACATGGCTAATATTATTTAAAATCTCAGAACCACCTAGAAATACAGAAAAAGACTTTAACCAACTTACATTGTCAACTATTACCTTTACAATCACAGTAAAAGGATAAGCTATTAAAAGACCCACAATACCCCAAAGCCATCCCCAAAAAAACAAAAAACATAAAAGCAAAAATGGTGAAATATCAAGTCTTTTCCCCTGCATTTTTGGCTCAAGAATATTTCCAATCAACATTTGAATAGAAGTATTATATATAAAAATATAAAGCACTATATTTAAATTTGGATAAAATTGAATTAAAGATGTTATTACAATAAAAAACACAGCTAATATAGACCCAATGCTAGGAATAAAATTGAAAACAAAAGTAAGAACTGCCCAGACAAGAGGAAAGTCTTGCCCAAATAAGGTTAATCCAATAAACACCAAAATGCCTGTTAAGCAACTCACAAGAATTTTTATCCCCAAATATTTGCCAATTTGATTATTAATCGTATCTAGGGCCCCAATAAATCTAGTAGATACTGGCTTTTTAAAAGCTTTATCAAGCTTCATTCCAAAAACATGTATTTCTGAAAGCAAAAAATATAACAACAAAAAGACTACTACTAAGCTGCTTGTAAATCCAATAATTTCATTAGAAGCTCTTGTTAGAAACGGATATATATAACCAGAGAAATTCATACTATTAATAACAGAACTATCAACCTTATATCTACTAAGCACATCTTTCATAATAAATGCCAATTGATTTTGATAGTAGGGCAATTGCTTCATTAAAACAGTAACGCTGTAATAAACAAAACTAAAAATTAAATAAGAAAAAGAAAATAATAAAAAGAATATAATAAAAACTATTAAAAATTTTGGAACTTTTAATCTTGCTAAAAAAGTATAAACAGGATAAACCAAAAATCCTAATACTATGGAAATAGCCAAAGGTTTAAATACGGCTTCTGCTATTTTAAAAGCCCCAATAAATATTAAAACTATAACAATACAATAAAAAACAGATTCTACTTTCCAGGGCCTTAACCCTTGATTTGTATTTAAATCTTCAAGCATATTCCTCTCTTTTCGTTTTTTTGCTTTTATTAACCAAACAAAAGTAAATTAAATAGATTACACGTTCAAGCAAATTTTCTCCATTATCCAATTATACAATTTAGTGCCCTTACTATAATTGGCCTCAGCAAAATCTCCCACTCTATTCTCATAAAACAATTTTTTTGCATTTTTATCATTTCCATGATACACTGTCAAGGTATTTCTACAATGTTTCAGAATATTATTTAAGATTTCAAATGCTGGAATATCGCTAAATCCATCTGCAATGTAAAATATATTTTTAAAAGGAATTTGTCTTTTACTCTTTGGTATTCTTTCATTAATCTTCTCATAAGAACCTTTATTGATTTCAAAAATAACTCTAGTTTTTATTGTATGATCTACAAAGTAACAAACACTGCTTAAAATCTTATTTTTAGAAAATTTATCATCTCTGAGTTCGTAAAAAGGCATCAAATAAGAATCTATAAACTCACATGCCCACACTTTGCTTACATAAGGCGCAATTTTGCTTCCCAAAATCATTTGTCTAAACCCACTTGAAACAATGTAAATTTTAACCTGCGAATTATTATTTTCCAGCTTCTTATTTATTTCAGCTATCTCATCAAATAAACCAATAACCCCTTCAAAAAATCTTAATTTAGCACCCAAATTAAACAATACTCTATTATCCAGACTTTTAAAAACCCCCTCCCTTACGTAGGTTAAAAAATGGGATAAATATATCATTTCATTAGAAATTATATTATAACCGTTTTGCCTATAAACATGCTCTAAACCTTCAACTTCTCTCCAAAAGGAACAAGAATCAACACAATACTCATCAAACAGTACTTGCTGCATATTACCATAAATAAGAGTATTATCAAAATCAAATATTAAAGCTATAATATTTTCTCTTTCATTCATAAATTCAAAAACAATTTAATTTAATAATTACAAACTGTGCTTATTTATATATTTTATATTATACTAATATAGGTTAATAAGTACAGTGTTTTCACATTGAGTAGAAAATTTATGATGGACATAAATGATTTAAATCAAATAAAAGATACTTTTTCAAGAATTTTAGATCTAAGCTTAATTAGTATACTAGTATACTACATATACAAAAACGTAATCAATTCTTATTCTACAAATCTATTAAAAGGAATGTTGATCATCATCTCTATAGGAATTATCTCATATTATTTAAATCTCCATACCATTAGTTGGCTGTTAAATTATATAGCCAATATATTACCAATAGCAATAGTTATGCTTTTTCATCAAGAAATAAAGAAAATAATAATGCAAATTGGAAATTTCAATTTAGCTTTTAAGCTTTCAAATAAAAAAGAAGAAACTTTAAAAGTTATTTCTGAAATCCTAAAAGCAGTTAAACACCTGTCTGAAAACAAATCTGGCAGCCTGATATGCATTGAAAAAAAAATACAGTTAGAGCAAATAATAAACAAAGGAACTAAAATTGATGCGCTAATATCTAGTGAACTACTAATATCACTATTTGAGCGCGAAACTCCTCTTCACGACGGAGCTGTAATAATTAGTAAAAATAAATTAAAATATGCAGGTTCATTTTTACCATTATCTAATGTTGATTCTATTAGCAAAGCATTTGGAACAAGGCATAGAGCAGGACTTGGAATTTCTGAAAATTCTGATGCAATAACAATAATAACCTCCGAAGAGACAGGATCTATTTCTATTACAATTAATGCAAAATTGGAATACAATTTAAGCTTAAGCGAAATTAGAAATAAGTTAAATCTCGCGTTAATAGAGTAAAATAATGAAAATAGGCAAAAAAATAATAAATATAATAAAGTTACTATTTGATGATTGGCAAAACAAAGCCATTTCTATTTTAATAGCTATTTTAATGTTTGTAGCATTTAATTTCAATAAAATAGAATCAATAACAACTGAAAAAGAATTCAAAATTATTTTGAATGATCAAATAGCTCTTGGAAAAATGCCAGACTTTAGCAAAGTTAAGATTACAATAAAAGTTAACAAAGATGACTTAAAATACCTTGATCTTAATAAAATAATATTATTTATTGAAGCATCAAAAATAAAAATTCCTGGAAAATACAAGCTACCAATAAAAATAAAAAATCTTAACTCAATACACATCGCAGAATATAAACTTTCAAAAACAAATGTATTGCTAAATCTTGATAACAAAATCTCTAAATTAGTTAAAATAGAGCCCAAGTTTAAACTTATAGAAAAAGATGGAAAGGGAGAATATTTTATTGCAAAATACAATATATTGCCAGAACATTTATTAGTATATGGGCCTGAACAAGAACTTAAAAAAATAAACACTATTCAAACCAACGTAAAAGAGTTTGATACAAGAACTCTATTTGTATCGGATTATCTTGAAGTAGTTCCTCCAAATCCTCTAGTTATGTTTGAAAAAAGCCATGTGGTAATCAATATTTATTTAAACAAAAAATATTCAAACACAACAATAAAATCTCCTAATTTTATTGTTAATAATCTAAAAAATGGGCTTGAGATTAAAGATAAAGAAAAAATAATAAACCCAGAAAACAAAATGTTTGTAAAAATAAAAACAAGGCTTTCTGAAAAACAAATTAAAACCCATATAAACAATCAAAATATAAGCCTTGCTTTTGATTTAGCAAATATAAAAACTCCCGGGATTTATAACATTGCCACAAATATAATTCTTAAAGAGACTATCAATGAAACAGAAATATATGATTATGAACCAAAAAAAATAAAACTAGAAATAATTGAAAGCTCAGAGATCAAACCATGAAGTCAATAGGATGTGATATAATAAAAGTAGAAAGATTTAAAAATTTTTTAGAAAATAAAAAAAAAATGGAGAGGTTCTTTACACATAAAGAAATTGAAAATTTTAAATTAAAAGGGGGCAGCATTATAGAAAGCTTAGCTGGAAAATTTGCAGCTAAAGAATCTTTAATTAAAGCATTAAGTCCACTGTTGCAATATAAAATACATTACAGCCTTAAAGATATCGAGGTAATAAAATCTTTAAAAGGAAATGCAGAGTTTTGTTTGCATAATGAAATTGAAAAAATTGCAATAAAAATGAATTTAAAGCTATACCTAACAATATCCCATGAAAAGGAGTATGCTATTGCATTTGTAATGGTAGAAAATTAATTCATGAAAAAAATATCATATTTTACAAAAGAAAAAATTGAATGCCCTATATGCTCTTTTAAATTTCAAAAAGAAGAATTTTTAACTGGAAGTAGTAGATTAATAGCTGGAGAATTAAAAATTGATCTAAAAAGAGAGTATATAAAAAACGACAAATATGGCAACATTTATCCTAGAATATATTCTGTAACAGTATGCCCAAAATGCTACTTTGCAGCATTCCCAAGCGAATTTAATTTAATCCCTAAAAACAAAAAAGAAATTTTGCAAAATAAAAAATCCGAAAGAAAAAAAATAAATGCGATTTTTGATAACATGATAAACTTCAGCAAACCTAGAACATTAAAAGAAGGAGCTGCAAGCTATATTCTTGCCATGCTATGTTATGAGCATATGGAAAAGAATTATAACCCCACGTTAAATCAAGCAAAATCAGCAATAAGAGCCGCCTGGACATTTGAAGACCTTGAAAAAGAAGAGCCAAACAAAAACTATAATTACCTTCAAAAAATATTTTACCACAAAGCTGCATATCTTTATAAACTAGTTATTGAAAAAGATAAAGACAATTCAGAACCTGTTAGCGCATCAACCATATTCGGCCCAGATACAGACAAAAATTATGGCTATGACAGCGTACTATATTTATCAGGTCTCCTAGAATACTTTTATGGAAATAAAGACAACAAAGAATACAGATACAAACAATTAAACGACATAAAAACAACTCTTTCTAAGATAGCCGGAATGGGTAAATTTTCAAAAGAAAAGCCTTCAATACTTTTAGATAAAATCAAAGAGGTTTACTTTAAAATATCAAAGGAACTAAAAAATCTTAAATAAATGAAAAAAATATTAGCTGAAATCGCTTATGACGGATCTATATACCATGGATTTCAAATACAACCAACAAAGCCTACGGTTCAAGGAGAAATTGAAAAAGCTCTAATGAAAATCAACAAAAAAAAAGTAAAGATTCATTCATCAGGAAGAACAGATAAGGGAGTTCATGCAAAAAGACAAATAATAGCCTTTTATATAAACATCAATATTCAGCTAAACAATCTAAAAAAAGCTTTAAATGCAATATTATTAAAAAACAGTGTAAAAATACTAAAGCTCAAGTATGTTAAAAATTCATTTCATCCACGTTTTAGCGCTCAAAAAAGAAAATACAGCTATTGTATATTAAACAGCAACAACTACTATCCCTGGGAAGGCTATCAAGCTCACTATGTAAATAAAAAACTAAACATAAACAATTTAAACCAAATGGCTAAAACATTGATTGGAAACCATGATTTTACCACATTTTCATGCATAAAAGATAAAAGCAAATCTAAATTTAGGCATATATATTTTGCCAAATTTAAAAAAAGAGGAAAATATATTATTTTCGAAATAATAGGATCTTCTTTTTTGTGGAAAATGGTAAGATCAATAATAGGCACAATGCTGGACATTGAAATAAAAAACGAATCAATTTCTACTTTTGAAACAATATTAAAATCAAAAAATAGAAACCTTGCAAGAACAACTGCGCCTGCAAATGCTTTATTTTTAGACAAGGTTTACTATGAATAATAGTATTTTAACTAAAAAACTTTTTTTACTTAAAATATTGACAAATAATATCGAAGGCAAAATTACAGAAGATTTTGAAAAAATAGATAATGAAATTAAACAAAAAATAGAAAAAGTTAAAATTTATCAAAAAAACGAGAATAGCAAAAACCCTACAAGGGTACCTGTAGAAAACAAAAATTTAACAAAAGTATTGCTAAATAATAACTTACAAGAAAAAATTATCAACGATCATATCATAATATACGTAAACAAAAATCATCTCAATGAACCTTCAAGAGATATTATAACAAAATGGTGCAAAAGCATAAACATACACAATTATAAAATAATAGACACTATTGAATCACTTAACTTAGAAATCAGCAATAAAAATCCTAAAGCAATTTTATCTTGCGAAGAAATAGATTTTTTTTTAAATCAACCGTTAAGAATTCAAATTGTAAGAGGAATAGAGCTAAGATTTAAAGGCATTCCATTAGTTTTCACATATCTTCCTGCAAATCAAATAAAAAATCCAGAATTAAAAAAAGAAATATGGCAAGATTTAAAAATAATAAAAGGTATAATAAAATATGGTTGAGCATTATCATTCGACTTATTACTATGAAATTGCAATAAATATTCCCTTAAATAAACTTTTTTTTTATAGATTTAACTTGAATCTAGAAATTGGAATAAGAGTAATGGTTAATTTTAATGGCTCCAATAAAATTGGAATAATTATTAAAAAATATTTTGAAAACGAATTCAAAGAAAAATTTGAATTCAAAATAAAAGAAATTATTAAAATAATAGATACAACTAAAATAATAACAGAACATAACATTAATTTAGCACATTGGATTAGCAAAAAAACATTTTCAGGATTTGGAGAAACTTTATTCTTTGGATTACCCCAAAATTCAAAATCTAAAAAAAATCAAACATTATCTTCAATAAATGAATATCCAGATCATAAAAAGCACCTTCAACTAAATAACGAACAACAAACTATTTACAAAGAAATTATTGGGTCAGAAAAAACTAATGTTTTTTACCTTTTTGGGATACCTGGATCTGGAAAAACTGAAATATTTATCAAATTGTGTGAATACTATTTAGCACTAGAACAACAAGTACTTTTCTTGATTCCTGAAATATCATTAGGATATCAAATAATAAAAAGAATAAAATATACATTAAATATGCACCATAAAATTTATGAATATAACTCTAAAGTTCCAAATTCTAATAAAAATTTAATATGGAATAAAGTCAAAAATGGAGAAAGCCTGGTTGTAGTTGGCATTAAAAGTGTTCTAATGCTACCTTTTACTAAATTGAAATTAATAATTATGGACGAAGAACACGAAACTACATACAAATCTGAAAATATTCCAAGATTTCACTCAAGACACGTATCATTTTTTTTGCAAAAAAAATTTAATGCTAAGTTTGTAATGGGAAGCGCAACACCTTCTCTTGAAGCATACCACTCAATGAAAAACAACCAAATAAAAAAAATAATAATGCAAAACAAATTCACTCAAAGCAAAATAGAAGATATAAAAATAATAAATATGAAAAAAGAACCTAGCACAATTTCATCAGAGCTATTATACAATATACAAAAAAGTTTAAATGAAAAAAGACAATCTTTAATTTTCATTAATAAAAGAGGATATCTAAAAAATCTCGAATGCAACAAATGTGGACATACAATTTGTTGCCCAAATTGCTCATTTGGCTTGATTTACCATAAAAAAGAAAACAAACTTTTATGCCACTATTGCAGTTATAAAACAAAAATAGCAAGCCATTGCCCTCAATGCAAATCAAAAGACATTAAATACAAAACCTATGGAATTCAACTTGTTGAAAAAGAATTAAAAAAATTTTTGCCAAATGCAAAAATTGCAAGAATAGATTCCGATATTACAAAAATAGAAAATATAGATTCAATAAATAAGTTCGAAAATCAAGAAATAGACATACTTATCGGAACACAAATCATCGCAAAAGGATTCAATTTTGAAAATATAAAAACACTAGGCATAATCAACGCAGACATTGGAATGGGATTACCTGATTTTAGAAGTAGCGAAAGAATTTTTACAACACTCTCACAGATTATGGGAAGAGCCGCAAGATTCAAGGATGACAACACAATTATTATACAAACAAAAAATCCTAATTATTATGCCATAAAATATGCTTATAAGAACCAATATGAACAATTTTACGAACAAGAACTAGACATACGAAAAAAATTGAACTATCCTCCGTTTAACAAAATTATTAGAATAATATTTAGAGGCAAAAATGAAGAATCGGTTAAACAAAAATGTTGGGAATTTTTTGAAAAATCTAAAGAATTTTTGCAAGAAGAAATTGAACACTTGGGCCCATCAGAAGCTATTATGAAGAAAATATCTAAAAATTACAGATACAATATAATATACTTGTCAAAATCCTACAGCTTACTTGAAAAACTAGTTAACAAAACAAGAGAAAAGGTAAAAATGACAAATGCTGTTTACATTGAAATAGATTATTACCCAATATCATTAATTTAGGTAAAATCCAATCCTTCTTTACTTAAAGACTTAAGAAATGTTGAAAGCACATAAAGCGCTTTATCATTGTGGCCTCCCTCAGGAATAATAAGATCAGCATATTCTTTGGTAGGCTCAATAAATCTATAATACCCCCATCTAGTGGTGTTCAAATACTGATCAATCACCGACTCTACAGTACGGCCTCTTTTAGAAATATCTCTTCTTAAGCGCCTAATAAATCTAATATCATTTGGAGTGTCAATATATATTTTAAGATCTATTAAATTTCTTACCCTCTCTTCAACAAAAATCATAATACCTTCAACAATAACAACAGGGGTTGGAACAACCAAAACCGTTTTAAGTTGTCTTTTATGATTAATAAAATCGTAAAGAGGCATATCTATTGGACTATTTTTTTTTAAATTTTTTAAATGCTCATAAAACAAATTATTATCAAAAGCATCTGGATGATCAAAATTTACCTTAGAAAATTCATGTTCATAATCACCCACACTCTTATAGTAATTATCTTGAGAAATAAGGACAAATTCTGGGATAAACTCACTAATCTTGCTTACAACTGTAGTTTTTCCGCTTCCAGAACCACCAGATATCCCAATAATCTTAGCCATCAATCAACTTCTTTTTTTTTCGTTTGTGGCATATCTTTCAAAGTACCAGCCACAAACACATTCTTAAATCCCATGCTTTTTAAAACTTTTTTAGCCTCATAAGACTTATTAAAACTTTTACCATAAATAATTATTTGAGACTCAAAATCACCTAATTTATCCTTTTTAGCAAATAAATTATTAAAAGGAATGTTAATTGACTTCAAATAGTGAGACTTGCTATATTCTTTGGGAGATCGAATATCTAAAATTTTTGCTCCATTTTTGATTTTTTCCAACAAAAACAGATTGGCTCTTTTCATCCTAAGGATAATAAAAAACCAAATATAAAAAAAAAGCAGAACTATTAATACTGCAAATTTTGCATAATTCATCGCCATAGTTTTATGAAAATGATATCAAAAAAAATAAAAAAAGGGAATAAAATTGTTTTTTTTGCAAAATTAATATAGAATTCAAGTAAATTACTAGCTTGTAGATTAAAAGCAACTTTAAAGTTAATTAGAGTTAAGATGAAAAAGAAAAAAAAGATACGTTGTCGTAGAATTAAAAAAAAACTCAAACTATTATTCATAATAATAATAAAAAAATTAAAAACTATAACTAAAAATCCCAAATTAATATTTGATAGCACAATACAAATAACTTTAGGATCTGCACTAATGGCAATTTCCACTAATGTTTTGTACATTCCTCATGGACTTCTTAGTGGGGGGATTGGGGGCATTTCATTAATGCTACATTATCTGTTAAGCTTCAATTTGGGATGGACAATATTTGCATTAAACATACCATTATTTCTTATTGGAATAAAATTTTTAAACATAACATTCATCATTCAAAGTTGGATTTCAATGGGATTGTATTCTATTATCATAAACTACTCCCAATTTTTACAAAATAAAATACATCTTAACGATATGATGCTTGCATCAATACTAGCTGGACTTATTTCTGGACTTGGGCTTGGGCTAATATTTAAAGGCAAAGGATCTTCGGGAGGATCAGATATAATTGCTATGATTATCAAAGAAAAATATTCAATTAGCATTGGAACAACAAACTTTATAGTTAATCTAGTAATATTAATGCTTGCAACCTTTTTCTTTAATATTGAAATCTCCCTTTATACACTAATAGCATCATTTGTAACATCTATCATGACAGACAAAACAAGCACTGGATTTGGCAATCAAAAAGCGATATTAATCATTTCAGATAAAGGAAAAGAAATTGCTTATCTTCTTACAAACAAGTTAAAATTAGCCGCTACATTATTAGACGGAAAAGGAGCTTGGGCAGGAACAGAAAAAACTATAGTATTTATAGTAGTTCCAATAATGCGCTTATCAAGAATTAAGTATATATCACAAAAAGTTGATCCAAATTGTTTCATTACTGTTATTAACACTAATGAAATCACTGGGGGTAAAATAATAACTGATTCAATCTCATTAAAACAAGAAATTTAAAATTAAAAGTCTCTCAAAAAGAGAACCAAATTATCAATAATCAAATTCAATTCATCGCTATTGTAAAAATTTGACAAAAAAATAACAAATCTTTCAGGAAATTCAGAAATGAATTTCCTGAAAGATTTGTTTCCAATATCAATTTCAAGCTTATAAGAATGAAGCATTAGAGTGATTTTTTTCAAATTACCATCTAATCTGCCATAAACCTCATCTCCCAATATTGGAAAATTAAGATATTTCATATGAACTCTCAATTGATGAGTACGGCCAGTTTTAGGCTTTAAAGCTAAAAGAGAATATCCCCCAAAATTGAGCAACAATCTATATTCTGTTAATGCCTTTTTACCTCTATCTTTAGAAACACTAAATTTTTTCCTATTGTATTTATCTCTATCTATAAAAGATTCAACACTTCCAAAAAAACTATTGAAATTCCCCTTAACAATTGCAATGTAGACTTTATTTGTCCTTTTATCTTTAAACTGCTGAGCTAAAAGCCTTAAGGTGTTAATGTTTTTTGCACAAATTAGCACTCCAGAAGTATCTTTGTCTAATCTATGAACAATTCCAGGTCTAATTTTTTCTTCATTAAAATTAACTTTCAATCTTTCTATATGGTATAAAAGAAAATTCACAACAGTATCGTCCCAATGCGATATTCCAGGATGGCTCAAAATTCCTTGTGGTTTATTCAGAACAATAACATTAGAATCTTCATAAATTATAGCAATAGGGATATTACTGGGCCTAAGGCAATCAATTTGACTACTCTCTTCGTCAAATTCAATCAATATTTCATCATCCTTAAAAACAGGCTTGGACAATTTTATATTTAATAATTTTCCATTACTCTTTTTAAACGCTTCTACATTTCTTCTCTTAATCTGACTTCTAGTAAAAACTTCCAAATTGCTTGATAGGTAAAGATCCAATCTTAAAGCATTTTCTTTAACGGTAAATTCTTTCTTAAGCCTTATCATATCATTAAAGAAAATAATCAATCAAAGCAATAGTTAATGCAACTATTGCTCCAATGGAAGCTGAAACAATAAATTTTTTATAAATCTCATCTTTTGAAAAAGTAGGACCATTTGAAAAAGGATATGGAATGTAATTTGCATTCATTCCGCTATAAAAATAGTATCCTACATCAAAAAAAAACAAGCTCAAAAATAAAACTATTGGAAAAGATCCAATACTAATAGCTGAAAACCTAAACAGGTCTTTTGCTGATTTTGACTCAAAATCATTCTCAAGATTTAAAACTTTATTCTCTTGAATATTTTCATAAAGAAAAGAATCGTCATTATCAGTAACAGACATATTATTATTTTTTTCATGAGAAACAAAATTGCCACTGTAAGTCGATTTGTCTTGCAATGGCAAACTTTCAGCAATACTCACCTTTAAATAATTAAAATTCGGCTTGAAATAATCAAGTGAATTTGAATAAACATTCAAAACACTAAAAAGTAGTAACAAGCTTCCAATAAGCATAAACTCTCTACTTTAATAATTCTAACTTTAAAGTCTCAGTTATTTCATCAACAATCTCAGAAGAGCCAAAATACTGCACAGGACCTGGACATAAATACAAATTATTCAAAGCCCACTTATCACGATTTTTAACAAACTCTTTAAATGGTTTTCCTTCTAAATCAACTAGAGCTTTTTTTATAACAGGCTTTTTCTCTCCATACCTCTCTTCCATGTTCATCAGCATTGTTAGAGGCACTCCTCCTGCAATCCAATCAGTTGGTTTTAAATTTAAATTTTTTATACAAGACATATAGCCTGTAAGACCATTTAAAATAAGAACAACAGCATTATACCCTAAGCTATAACAATAATCACTATCAAAATTAGAAGGAAAAGCGCTTCTACCTTCATAGCCAAAAAAATGATCAACTGGAGTAAAACTTCCCTTATATTCTCCCCTTTTTTTCAGCTCACTTAATTTTGATTGAACCATTTCAATAAATAATTTTTCAGTAGGAACTCTTGAAACATTAAAATTCCCATGAGGATCTCTTTCCAAAATTGAATTTACAAGTTCAAATTGAATAAACAAAGGCAAAGACAAATAAACTCTCTTCATATAATCACTAAGCTTGGCAACAAAAACTTCTTTCATTCCTTCAATATTAAGCTCCTTAAACTCACCTTCATTTTTATCAAAAATATCGCACAATTCAACCATTAAAGACTTAACTTCTGGAATAAACTCAATCAGACCTTCAGGAACTATAACTATTCCAAAATTATCTCCATTTAAAGATCTCTTTGAGATAACAAAAACCATCTCATTAACAATCTCAGATAAAGTTTTCTTTTTCGCCAAAACCTCTTCGGACACAATGCAAATGTTTGGATGAGTTTTTAAAGCACATTCCAAAGCAACATGAGATGCACTCCTACCCATAAGTTTGACAAAATGCCAATATTTTTTAGTCGACATAGCATCTCGACATAAATTGCCTATCATCTCAGAATAAATTTTTGTAGCAGAATCAAACCCAAATGAAATTTCAATATGATCATTTTTAAGATCAGCATCAATTGTCTTTGGAACTCCAATAACTTGAATATTCTCTCCTTTCTTTTTGAAATACTCAGCAAGAATAGCAGCATTGGTATTAGAATCATCACCACCAATAATAATAATTGCATTAAGATTGTTTTCTTTGGCAACAAATAAAGCTTTCTTATAATGTTCTTCAGTTTCTATTTTTGTTCTTCCAGAAGATACAATATCAAAACCCCCAGTATTTCTGTAGGAATTTACTAAGCTCTCAGTAAGTTCAATTTTATCATTTTCTAAAAGGCCTAAAGGGCCCCCTTTAAACCCAAAAATCTTTGAATTTGCATTGAATTTTTTTATTGCATCAAAAACACCAGATATAACATTATGCCCTCCAGGAGCAGGCCCTCCAGAAAGAATAATTCCAATATTTAAAGCTTTTGAAAAAGATAAACTGGACTTTCCCTCGGTAAAACTTACAATCGGCAACCCATAAGTATTCTTAAAAAATTCCTTTAAAGTCTGTCTATCTTGAATTGCTTCGGTCTTTTCTCCATAAGCCAAACTAATATTATTAAAATCTTTTTTTAAAATATTTGGCAACTTAGGAATATACTTTTGCCTTTCCTGCTTAAAAAGAGAAGTATTCATACATTTTCCTCCTAATGATTTAAGTTAAGCCTCTATCATAACTTAAATATTAAAATAATTCACAACTAATATCTATATATGATTCAAAACTAACATAGCATCACCATAAGAAAAAAATTTATAACCTGTATTTATAGCTTCTTCGTAAGAACTAAACACAAAATCTTTACCTGCAAATGAAGATACCAGCATCAAAAGAGTAGATTGTGGTGTATGAAAATTTGTAAAAAGCATGTCAACAAACTTAAAACAATAGTTCTTGCCAGGATAAATAAAAAGATTTGTACTTTGCTGACCTGTTTTAAACTTCTTAAGTTTATTATCATAAGATGACTCTAAGGCCCTAAGAGTTGTAGTGCCAATTGATAAAATTTTTTTACCAAGAAACTTCACATTCTCCAATCTATTAGCTACACAATCTTTTATTAAAAAAGTTTCAAAATGCATACTGTGTTCTTCGACCTTTTTTGATCTTACTGGAAGAAAAGTGCCAAGCCCCACATGAAGGGTAATAAAATCATATTCAATATTGTTCTTTTCAAAAGCATAAAATAAATCTCTGCTAAAATGCAACCCTGCAGTTGCAGAAGCTGTAGAGCCAACGTATTGAGAATAAATAGTTTGATATCGATCTTCATCTATTTTGTCATAATCTCTTTTAATATAAGGAGGTATGGGAACAAAACCATGTTTTTCAAAATAATCTTCTCCAACATCAAGATCAAATTTTAAAACAATCTCACTACTATTTTTTGACAAAATCTTGCCTATTAATCCTTCAGGGAATTTGTAAAGATTGCCAACAATTTGCTTTTTAGACTTAGAAATAAGCGAAGTAAACAAATTAGCGCCGATTCTATCCAAAATTAAAAATTCAACATTGCTGCCCATCTCTGATTCTGCATATATTCTTGATTTTCTAACTTTTGAGTTATTAAAAACAATAAAAGTATCGCTATTTATATACTTTAAAATATTGTTTACAGAATCTTCATGGTAAATTTTTTGCAATTTAGGATCTAATACCATTAACCTTGAAGATCCTCTTTTTTCACTTGGATATTGAGCTATTAAAGAATAGGGTAAATTAAAATGAAACTCTTTGGTTTTCATTAAGACCATCCTCTTTCATCTCTAAGTTTAAGTGAAGATATGCAAACTCAGTAGCTTTACGACCTCTATGGGTTCTACTGATAAATCCTTTCATAATTAAATAAGGCTCATAAAAGTCTTCAAGAGAATCTGCTGTTTCCCCTACAGAAATAGCTAAAGTATCAACACCTACAGGCCCTCCATTAAATTTCAATATTAAACTTCTTAAAATATTTCTATCTTGCTCATCAAGACCTTCTCCATCAATTCTAAGCATTTCAAGCCCAATTGCAACAATGTCACTTGTAATAACCAAACTCCCAGTCACCTGAGCAATATCCCTTATTCGTCTTAGCAATCTATTTGCTATACGAGGAGTCCCTCTTGAACTTCTTGCAAGAAGAAAAGCAGCATCCTCTTCTATTTCAATATTTAAAATAATAGAATTTCTCTTTATTATCTCGACAAGTTCTATTTCGCTGTAAAGTTCAAATCTTGCAATAATTCCAAATCTCGCATAAAGTGGAGATGTTACTTTTCCTGGTTTAGTAGTAGCTCCAATTAATGTGAATTTTGGAAGTGGCATTCGAACAGTTCTTGCATTAGCTCCTTGCCCGATTACCCAGTCTAGCTCATAATCTTCCATGGCAATACAAAGCATTTCTTCTATTATTGGTCTGAGTCTATGTATTTCATCAATAAATAAAACGCTCTTCTCATCAAGACCTGTTAAAATTCCAATAATATCTTTGGGCTTGTCAAAAGCCGGAGCTGAGGTAATCTTTATCGAAGCATTCATCTCAAAGGCAATAATACTTGCAAGAGTAGTTTTCCCAAGACCTGGTGGACCACTTAAAAATACATGATCTAAGGCTTCATCCCTCTCTTTAGAAGCTCTTATAAAAATACTAAGGGTTTCTTTAACATTAACCTGGCCTTTAAAATCTTCAAAAACTTTAGGCCTAAGCTCATTTTCGCCCTTATCATATAAATAATTTTCATTAGAGCTTAAAAAGCTTATACTATTTTCGTCTTTCATAAACACCCCTTAAAAACTATTTTATAACTATAAAAACTAACAATTAATTCGATATTCTTTTTAAAACCTCTTTAAATAAAAACTGCTCCTTTTCAGAATCCTTTAAATTTGAAAATTCAGCTAAATTGAAAGCCTCCCTAATCTTACTATTAACAATTTTTCTATCAAATCCCATACTAACAATTGATTCTTCTAATTCTTTAAATCTAAAAAGACTAGTAGATTCAAGCTCACTATTAATCAAAAGCTTACCTTGAAGATGTAAAAACATTTTACCAGCCATTTTTTTGCCAATGCCTTTGATTTTAGCAACAAGCTCAACATCCTCTCTGTCAATAGCCTCCTTAAACTCATTATACCTTATGTTGGATAACACTCTTAAAGCGGCCCTTGGCCCTATTCCACTTACCCCAATAAGCTCTTTAAATATCTCTCTTTCGTCCGAATTCAAAAATCCAAAAAGCTTTAATTCATTTTCTCTCGTATAAAGATAAGTAAATAGCGCAACTTTGTCTGACAAATTAAAATTAGCAAGGCAAAATGCACTAACTAAAAGTTCAAATTCAAAAACAGTGGTCATTAAAACCAAACTAGATTCTTTTTTTTCTATAACTTTACCATGAATCCTATTTATCATATAATTAAATTATAAATTATATTACACAGAAACATTCAATTTAAAGCAAAAGCCTTAAGCAAAAAAAGGACACTAAATGAAAAATCAATTTCTAAATAGCTATTTTCAATTAATTACAACTATTTTTTTAATGTCATTTATAACTATGACAGCAGAAGAAACAACAAGCACACTGAAAGTTCCAAATGGATTTAAAGTAGAAATTTTTTTAAACAATACAATTGAAAAGCCAAGGGGAATCACAAGCGATCAAGATGGAAACATATTCATAGGATCTGGGAGTACTTTTGCATACTTTGTAACAAAAAACAAAAAAATTTATACCATAGCAAAAATACTACAAAAACCCATTGGTATTGTTTATTGGGATAATAAATTATATATATCTTCTGTAGATAAAATATATGTAGTTGAAAATGTAAAAGAAGAAATTAATAAAAGCATAAAAACAAATAAAGACTATATATGGAAAATTAAAATTTTTTCACTTTTACCAAAAAATAATACCAAAATGCACTCAGGACGTTACATCAAAGTGGATCCTAAAAATAACAAATTAATAGTAAACATAGGATCCCAACACAATGCTAAAATTCCTCCAAAAAAAGAAGCGATAATCCTTAGTATCGATTTAAAAACAAAAAAAGAAGAAATAATAGCCTTTGGAGTGAGAAACTCAGTTGGGTTTGATTTTCATCCAATTAGCAATGAAATATACTTTAGCGACAATGGGCAAGACGGATTAGGAGACAACATTCCCCCAGATGAAATAAACGTAATAACCGAATATAAAGAACATTTTGGATTTCCCTATATGTTTGGGAAAAACCAAAAAAATTACAGTTTCTACAACAAAGCATCCAAAAACACTAAGTTTATCCCATCTATTTTCGAACTTCCCGCACATGTAGCTCCACTTGGAATACACTTTTACCAAGGAAATAATTTCCCAAAAGAATATATAAATAAATTATTCATAGCAGAACATGGCTCGTGGAACCGATCTTCTCCTGTTGGCTACAAAATAACGACACTAGACATTGATTCCAAAACCAGAACAGCAAAAAATTACAAGACTTTTTTATCTGGATTTTTAAAGCCTAATAACTCTAAATTTGGACGACCCGTTGATATAATCACATATTATGACGGTTCAATTCTTTTTACAGATGATTTTGGAAATAAAATATACAGAGTCTACTATGAAAAGATTTAAATAAAACTAACTTAATTCTTCTGGTATCTCTAAATTATGAATTACTTCCTGGACATCATCAAAGTCTTCAAGTTTTTCAACAAGAAAAATTATTTTTTCTGCTTGCTCTTTGTTTAAAGAAATTTTATTTTCAGGAATTAAAGCTATCTCTGCCACCTCTTCTTTAAATTTAGTTTTTAAAAAAGATAAGACTTTATCAAAATCATCAGGACTTGTTATAACTTCAGCTTCATTATTTGAAACTAAAATATCTTCAGCACCAACTTCTAATGCAAATTCCATTATTTCATCCTCAAGATATTTTTCTAAATTGTAAACAATAAGACCTTTTCTATAAAACATATATGAGACTGAACCTGGAGTGCCAAGAGATCCTCCGCCTTTTGAAAGAACACTTTTTACATCGCTAGAGGTTCTGTTTTTATTGTCTGTCAAACATTTAATCATTAGGGCTACCCCATAAGGAGCATAAGCCTCATAAGTAATTTCAAAATATTCAACCCCTTCATTACCACCAATACCCTTTTTTATTGCCTTCTCAATATTATCTTTTGGCATATTGGCAACCTTAGCTTTATTAACAGCTACCCTTAGTCTTGGATTAGATTCAATATCCCCCCCCCCTATTTTAGCTGCAATAGTTATTTCTCTTATTAGCTTTGTAAAAATTTTATTGCGCTTTGCATCAAGAGCACCTTTTTTTCTTTTTATTGTTGACCATTTACTGTGACCAGACATTTACACCTCCACCAATTTTTCCAACCGATCTACAACGTCAAACATCTCATTATTAATCAAATGAGCTTTAATTGTATTAAACATTAACATAAGAACCGTAACAGGACCTATTCCTCCCTTAACAGGAGTGATAAATTTAACACAATCTTTAATATTGTCAAAATCTGTATCACCTGAGAGAATTTTGCCGTTATCAGTTTCAATTTCAGAAATACCAATATCAATCACATAAGGTTTTCCGGACAACATACTTTTATCTATTAACCTAGGCTTACCAACGGCAGAAACAACAATATCTGCCTGTCTTAAATAAACATCTAAATAAATGCTTTTGCTGTGACAAGTAATAACAGTTGCATCATAAGGCCTTGATGAAAGCAATATTGAAATAGGCCTTCCTACAAGAGGACTTCTGCCAACCACAACAACCGTTTTTCCTGATGTTTTTATCCCTTCGTCTCGCAAAATCTTTAATACAGCAAGAGCTGTACAAGGAATAAATCCTTTTTTATCGCCCAAAATCATTTTTCCGAAATTAACAAAAGATAGGCCATCAACATCTTTTGAATAAACTATGCGATTTAAAATAGAATTTAAATCCATGTCTTTCAAAAGGGGCAATTGAACAATAATTCCATCTGTACTTAAATTTTTATTTTCTCTATCAATTACTTCTAAAATATCGCTTTGATTAGAATTCGCAGAAAATTTAATTACTTCAACATTTAAGCCAATCTCTTTTGCAACTCGACTCTTAATTGAAACATAAAGCTTGCTTGCAGGCTCATCATTTGCCAAAACAACTTTTAATGCAATTTTATCCCTCAAGTCATGCTGCTTTAAGAATTCTTTGAGCATTAAATAGTACTTATTCGCAAAATCTTTCCCATTAAATACATTATTCAAAATATGCCCCTTAAACCTAACAAGATTACCTTAATATTATACTTAGATTGTCAATATAAGAAAAGCCAAACTACCAAATTTCAAATTGTAATTAAATTTATTTTCAACTATAATAAACAAGGATAATAATTTTAAAAGAATGGAGAATAATGAGAAAGTATCTTTTTATAATACTAATTGCAGTCTTGCTAATTGGTATAAACATAAAAAAAATTACAGCTGCAGTCAATATTGATAGACATACAAACTCTACTTTGGGAATAGATTTAAGTGTTGGAGTTCCTATTTTTTACAACGACTTATCAAAAGCTTATCCTACCAATTTATACCCGGGAGGTATTGGAGCAATAAAATACCAATACCATATTTTAAACAATTTAGCAATTGGACTTGAACTAAGATATATGTTTAACTTTGACATTAACCATTCTTTTAACATATTAAATCCAGATTCAAGTGTAGGCAAAATTTTTTATAGTGTGCCTATTACATTTTTAATAAATTATATATTTGATATAGGAGAATTATTTCAAATTCCAGTTTTCACAAATATAGGATTTTCTCTTAATACATATGGAGATAGAAATAATAATATTACAAATTTAAGAACTTTTGATGCACTCCCCACAATCTCTTTTGGATCTGGAATTTTATGGAACTTTAACTATAAATGGGCTTTTGGAGCAACAGCATCTTGGTGGATGATGTTTGAATTTGGAAATTCTGCTAAAATGGCGCATTTTGCACTTATATCATTATCAGTTACAGTGAATGTAAATAAATTGTAGGATAAAAATGAAACAAAAATATGAAAACTATTTTAAAAAAAGATTAATTTTAAACCTATTAATATTTTTACTACTAGCATGCTCAAGCGAATCCATATTTTCTCAATTAGGAAATCTACAAAAAATAAAAAATGAATATAATATTTTAGGCAGTTCAAGTCCAAGAGGAATTTCTCTAGTAGGAGAAACTCTCTACATTGCAGCCATGCATTTATTTAAAAAAGAAAACGGCAAGATTGAAAAAATTGATTTGAGCAATTCTTATGAATTTATAAACGACATTGTAAATATATCTGGGAAAACCTATCTTTTAGCACAAAACAAAAAAGCAGAATTAGCGGTTTGCGAGCTAAACGGAAAAGATTGGACATTAAAATTTCAAAAACCGCTAAAAGCATATAAATTCTTAAAATCTATGGGAAGCGATGGCGTAAAAGAAGCATATATTTTGGCCATAGACAAAAATAATCGTGAGAAAATTTTTGATCTACAAGGAATTGACAAAACACCATCACAAGCTACTGAAAATGACAAATTTTATCAAATATCAAATGAAGATAACTTAATTACAGGAAATTCACTTAAAATATGGCAAATGAATAACAATGCATATACAAATATAGACCATCAACAAGCCAAAGAAATAATGCCTATCATTAAAACAAGCATTAGAGGTTTTTCTGAAGTTTTAGTAATAACTGGTGGTTATAATAATTTAGACACAAAATTTAAGGTGTATTCAAGTACAAATAATTACGCAACACCAATATTTATTCAAGACGAAGTGGGCGAATTTAGCAGCTACTTTGCAAGAGAATTTAATGATGCGATATTAATCGGAAGTAATAATGGATTTGCAGAATTTACAAAAAATAAAGAAGGAATTTTTGCTCTACAAGCACCCTCAAAATCCGTAGAACCTGGATCTTATAACGGTTCTCAGCTAAGCAAAACGGGCCTTAATGATATTATTCCTGTATCAAACAACACAATTTACATATTAACTCAGGGCAAAGGCTTGTGGAAATTGGAAAACAAAAAATTAACTAAAGAATAAAGAATAAAAATTCATTATAAATTTCTCATATCTAGATTTATTAAAATCTCCATCATAATATTTTTTAATCTTAATTTTCAAATTGAAATTAATCTTGGATCTAAAATATAAATAATTTATATTATTTATATCAAAAATTTGACCCTCATCATTCATAACCTTAGTCCCAATATCTAAAAGAAGTTTAGCAAAAAAAATGTCTCGAGTAATTACAAGACTATGCCTATCTGCTAAATTCAAAATAAATGAATCAACATTGTCTACCACTTCCAACGCAACATTTTCTGTTTTTTCTAAACTCAAAAACTTATTAGAAACTACAATAAGTTTTGATTTATTGTGCAATATAAATTTTTGTAAAAATTTTATTATCTTAAAATTACAAGAATCAGCATCAACAAAAATTTTATTTAACAATCTTATAGTCCACTACCTTAAAGGCCAAAAAAGAAACAATAGCATTTTTATTAATAGGCCCAAATATTCTAGAATCATTTAAAACACTTAAATTGTCATTTAATAAAAAAAATTCATTTTTTTTTAAAATAAAACACTTAACCACTTCGTCTGTATTAAAAAAACTATTTAACTTGTAATAGCTAACCAAATTGCCATTCAAATAAAAAAAATTTGTATCCTTTTTATTTACCAGAACATTCAAACCTCTAATATATACAGAATCACCCTGAACAGCTGCTATTCTTGATACTTTATAGCTTGCTCTTTTAAAAATTTTATTTAAAAAAAAGAAATCTTTTATTAAAGTTAATAAAAAATTATTATTTAACCTGAAATCCTCATAAAGAACAATATCATTCATTTTCAAAGGAATAAAAAAAGAAGTTATATGTGTTGCTACAAAAAATAAACTAGCATTTTTTGTTATTGTTGGCAACATCTCATTACTTTTAATCATAAAAATTTGCAAAACAAACTTTGTGAAAAAAAAATTTAACATCAAAAATGTTAAAACATATTTTAAAAAAATTTTTCTTTGCTTTTTCCTCAAAAGCCTTTGTTCGAAAGTTAAATATGGAGCCACTTTAAATAAATCCTACTCTAGAAAATGGAAGATATATTATTAAGGTCCTTCCAAGCACCTTATTCTTATTGATTACTCCAAAAAACCGACCATCATGAGAATTGTCTCTATTGTCTCCAATTGGCAAAATATATCCGTAAGGAACATAAATACCGTAATCCCTTATTATAGCTTTTTCTATATAATAATCAACATAGGGCATAAAAGCAGATAAATACTTATATTCCAATCTTTCAAATTCAAACCTATCAATCATTCTAACATCAAAAAATGAGAAATCGGGAGTGCTACTTAAATTTATATTTAGCTGACTCAAAGCAACAAACATAGCAAAATCACCATAAATCCCATAGTCCTCATTTGCCACAATTTTTTTAATTTTAAAATTTTTATCAACTAAATCCCAATAAGAATCTTCTAAAATAAAATTTTCTTCGCCTTCTCTTTTAATATAAGCTTTGCCGTTATTAAATCTAACAATTTTACCATCTGCAAACGCACCTCTTTTAACAAGAAATCTAACATTAGGATTGCCATATTCATCTCTATCAAGATCAACAAAAGATAACGTTAGCATGTAAAGTATTCTTTGAAAGATATCAAAAAAAACACCCTTTGATTTATACTCTGGATTTTCAAAAATAATAATATCGGATTCTTCTGGGGCTTTAAACCCATTAATCTTAAATAACCCTGGTAAAAGTTCAGGACCGTAAGAAAATTTATCTACAAATAAAAAATCTCCTATTTGAAGAGTATTTTCCATTGAACCTGATGGTATTTTATAAGCTTGAACAAAATACTGATTTATTACCAATACAAAAATTGCCGCCGCTACAAAATCAAACAAAAAGTTAAGAAAAAATCCTCGTTTCTTTGCCCTTAATTTGCAAAAATATTTCTTTCTTTTTCTATATGTCAAGTATCTCTCAACAATGCATACCAAAAAAGATGCAAATTTATCCAATCTTCTTAAATACATAATCTAACCTCAAGAATTAAATCATACAAAATATTGACACTTATTTAAATACTTTTCTATACTTTAAAAGATGAAAGAAGTTGATGAGAATTCAAATATTGAGCTTTTTGAAGTTAAATTAAAGCCAATTCTAGGAATATCACCTAAAGTTTACATATTTCTTACAACAATAATACTACTTTTAAGTTTAGTATCAATTTTAATAATCATACCTAAGTTTAAAAATCCAGGAGCATATTTAAAAATAAATTCCAATATTGCAAACACCTACATATATTTAAACGAAAAATATATCGGCAGAACTCCACTTAATAAATATATAAATACCACTGAAGGAATTATTAGAGCAAAAAGGATGGGATTTAAAACCTACGAACAAAAGATAAAAATTCACAACAAATTTTTTGGAAACTATAGCTTACAAATAAACTTAGAACTGATTGATCCTGAAAAGATCATTAAACAAAGACAAAAAGAGCTCTCTATAATGGTAAAAATAAAAGATATTAATGAAAATACAAAATTAATTCCTGTATTTTCATTAATATCTAGCGAACTCAAAGAACATCCTAAATACATTAAAAAATTTCTAAAAGATTCCATACCTTACTTAAATTCAATAGAAATGTTTAAAGATTTTCTAGATTCATACAAAGTCGTGTATTCAATAGACCAAGATAATAGCAATCAAGAAGAAATATGGAACTCTTTAAAAACAAATTTTGACTTAGAAAGTAGAGCTATCTTTTGGTTTTTAGAAAATTTAAATAAAGATTTAAAAATGCTAACAAAAAATGAGCCTTGGGTGAAAACATTAGCCAAAACCCTAAACAATGAAAATATTCAATTAATTTCTAAAAATGAAAAAATCAATATAAAATTGCCTGGATTTCAAAAAATAAATTCAAATAAAATCGAAAAAATTCAAAATTATGAATTAGATTCAAAAAATATTTCACTAAAATCTACATATAATATAAAAGAATTTCTTATTCAAAAGCAAAATGTTACAAAATACGAGTATCAAGATTTTTTAAAAGAAAATCCAAAATGGACATTAAATAACAAAGAAAATTTAATCAAAGAACAACTTGTAGATGAAAATTATCTTAAAAATTTTAATCAAATAGGATTAAATGAAGCTATTACAGGAATATCTTATTTCTCAGCAATAGAATACGCCAACTGGTACTCTAAAAAACTTCCCGAAGGATTCAAAGCAAGGCTGCCCATATCACAAGAATGGGAATTGTACCAAAAAGAACCAAACAAAAACCCATTAAATATTAATGAAATATCAAAAAAAGTTGGATTTTGGAATTTAATGCAAAACTCATCTTTTAATGATATCGCAATATTCAAAAATGAAAAAACTTTTTATAACGAAAATTCAAATTTTTACTCATTGATAACAGAAATTAGAACATACTCTCATCAAAATAATAATTTACTCAATCCATCAATTAAAGCTTCTTTTTTGAAAAATTGGAGTTCTCCAAACATTGGTTTTAGGTTGATTGTATCAAAGGAATAGATTTGAACACAAACACTTTGCTTATTGAAAACAAAAAAGGAAAATTTAATTACTTTATTGAAGAGAAAATAAGTTGTGGAATAGTACTAAAAGGAACTGAAGTAAAATCAATAAAGGCAAAAAAAATATCATTTAACAATAGCTTTGCAAGCATAAAAAAAGAAGAATTGTGGCTTGAAAACTTGCACGTATCAAAATACAAAGAAGGAAATATCTTTAATCATGATGAATTAAGGCCCAGAAAACTTCTAATCAAAAAAAAGGAATTACAAAGGCTAAAAAAATTTATAGAAAAAGAAGGATATACTTTAATTCCTATTAGTTTTTATTTAAAAAAATCGATAATTAAAGTAGAAGTTGGAATATGTAAAGGTAAAAAATTGTATGACAAAAGAGAAATACTAAAACAAAAAAGCATAAAAAAGGATCTTAGTAGAGAAATAAAATACAAATAAAAGCTTTAATTTTTAATTACAATGAGTAATCACAATACAAAATTGCAATCACTCATTTTTATAATAAATAAAATTAATAGCTTTTTTTGAAAGACAGTTCAAAACCAAGAGCACTGGCTTGACTCATACCAATATCAAAACTAGGCTCAAATCCTCCCAAAGCTACATTAAGGCTATTTTTTAGCTTTCTATTATAACTATTAGCAAATGTAAATGGAAGAATAATTTCTGTTAATCTTGTCACAGCCATAGTAACCACACCTGCTAACATAACTCCCTTACCCCAAGTCCATTGAAAAGCAGCTTTTTTAGCATTAATATCAAGAGCTTTGATATCTAAATAAGCTCCTGTAAGTATCAGCCCTATACCAATTGCATCAAATCCAAGAATAAGAGAACCTCCAAGAATATCTCCTTGAGCAAAGGAGCCTATTCCAAACCCTAAAAAAAGGTTCAATAAAAATGGCACAATAGGATCTTGTTTACCAGTTTCATAAACCAAAAGTTTTTCTCCAGCATTCATGCTAAACGCACTACTTTTAGAATCATTAGCTTGAGCAAAGCTAGAAAAAGCACAAAAGGTTGCCAAAACAAAAATTAAAAATTTATTCATAAAAACCCCTTTATTAAAACTGGTACTATGGTAGCATATTAATTAAATTTAAAAAAGGTTTTTAAAACTATTTAAATTTAACTTTTTTTAAATTGTTGTTTGAAATTCGCTTACCAATAGAGCTTCTTGATTTTACTATAAAATTAGAAATTTCAATTCTTTTAACAATGTCCTTATTTGTCGAAAATTCTACAAATTTGGGATTCAATGAAAAATCAACAAATTCATCATTTTCTCCTAAAAATTCATAAACTTTATCTGTAATAAATTTATCTATTTTAAATCTTTTAACATAATAAAAATTGTCAAGTTTGTTAAGATAAATTATTGAAAATATTTGATCTTTTGAATTATTTATATCATAAACTAAAGCACATACATTCTTTTTATCTATAAATGTCTTGTCTTCAACATTTTTAAGAACATAACTATTTTCCCTAAAAACCAATATTTTATCATAATAACTAGCATTTCCAATAAATTCACCATCAAAAAGACTGGTTCCTACAAAACCTTCTGCCAAGTTCAAATAAACTTTCATATTTTTTGTAGCTATTTCTTTTACATTCTTTGATTTGATCAAAGAAATTTTAGTCTTTCTTTGATGCTCTTTAGAATACTTTGCAAGCAATAAATCAATAAAGTTTATTGAATATCCTCTTATTGAAGAAATATTGCTATTTATATCCTTTAATTCTTTATTTAAAATTTTAATATCCTTGGAATTTTTATCAATATCAAAAAGACTTATTTTTCTAATTGGAATCTTAAGCAAATTTTCAACATCTTCTTTCAAAACTTCCCTTGAAAAAGATTCTTTATACTTTAAAACCTCTGACAATATTATACTTACAATATTTTCTTCTTTAGAAATTGTTTCAAGAAGTTTATAAATCTTTTTTTCAATAAAAATTTGCTCCAGTGTTTTATAAAATATTTTTTCAAGAATCTTGCTTTTTTGCAATTCAAGTTCCATTTTTAAAATTTTTTGAAGATGATCTGCATGAAACTTGATAAGATCTTTAATAGTATAAACAACAGGATATCTCTCGCTAAGCAACAATAAATTAACAGAAATTGATATCTGACAATTTGTATAATGATACAACTTTTCAATTACTTCACTTGCATAAACACCCCGCGGCAAAGATAGTTCTATGGCCACATTTTCAGCAGTAAAGTCATTAATGCTTGAAACTTTAATATAATTTTTTCTAATCGCTTTCTCAATCGAAGATATCAAACTCTCAGTAGTCTCACCAAAAGGCAATTCCCTTATTACAATTGTTTTTTCATCTATAGTTTCAATTTTAGCTCTAACTAAAACTTTACCGTTACCATCAGCATATTCATTAACATCAACTATTCCTCCTGTTGGAAAATCAGGATAAATATCGTAACTCTCTCCAAGAAGCTCACTCTTTACTGCATTTAAAATCTCATTAAAATTGTGAGGCAAGATTTTAGCCGCCATTCCAACGGCAATCCCCTCACTTCCCTGAATTAAAATAACAGGAATTTTTGCAGGATAAAGCAAAGGTTCATTATTTCTTCCATCATAAGAAGGTTCATAAATTGTTATCTCTTTGCTGTAAAGAACATCAAAAGCCAAAGGGGTTAATCTACATTCAATATATCTAGAAGCAGAAGCAGGATCACCTGTAAACAAATTACCAAAATTGCCCTGCTTTTCAATAAATAGATCCTTGTTAGCAATATTAACAAGAGCCTCATAAATTGACGTATCGCCGTGAGGATGGTATTTCATTGTATTACCAACAACATTTGCAACTTTATGAAAATTACCATCATGCATTTCAAAAAGAGAATGTATAATTCTCCTTTGAACTGGTTTAAATCCATCAACAACACTAGCAATAGCACGATCTTTAATAACATAAGATGAATATTGCAAAAAATTATCTTTAAGTACAGTTCTAATATCCATTAAATCAAATTCTCCATAATAAAATTCCGCCTCTCAGGAGTATTTTGCCCCATATAAAAACCCAATTTATCTTTTATTTCTTTAATATTAAAAAGGTCCACTTTTGTAAGCTTAATGCTATTAATATCAATGAAACCTTTAAATTCATTTGGAGAAATTTCGCCAAGGCCTTTAAACCTTGTTACCTCACATCCCCCCTTAAGCTCAAGAATGGCTTTTTGCTTTTCTTCCTCAGAATAACAATAGACCGTGATTTTTTTATTCCTAACCCTAAAAAGAGGAGTTTCTAAAATATACATATGACCATTTAAAATTAAATCTTCAAAAAAAGTCAAGAAAAAAGTTAACAACAAATTTCTAATATGAAATCCATCAAAATCTGCATCGGTTGCTATTACAACCTTATTGTATCTTAAATTTTCAATTGATTCTTCAATGCCAAGAGCCACCATCATATTATAAAGCTCTTCATTTTTGTATATCTCAGATTTGTTTTTTTCAAACATATTTTGAGGTTTTCCCCTAAGAGAAAATATAGCCTGAGTATAAACATCCCTACAAGACACCATTGAGCCTGTTGCAGAGTCCCCTTCTGTTAAGAAGATCATAGTTTGTTCTGACTGCTTACTGCTGTCGTTAAAATGAAATTTGCAATCCTTAAGTTTGGGGATTTTAAAAGATATTTTTTTTGCTCTCTCTCTTGCTTCTTTTCTTACACTACTTAGCTCTTTTCTAAGTCGTTCATTGTCAACTACTTTTTTCTCAATCAATTTTGCAAGTATTTTATCTTTATATAAAATTTCAGAAATTATCTTCTGCACTTCCTTTGCAACATTGCCCCTAGTTTCAACATTTCCAAGCTTATTCTTAGTTTGGCTTTCAAATATTGGGTCTTTAATTTTAACAGAAAGAGTTGCAACAAGTCCCTCCCTAATATCTGTTGAGGAATATGTTTTTTTAAGAAAATCGTTAATAGCTCTTACAAAGCCTTCTCTAAAACCAGTCTGATGGGTGCCTCCATCGTTGGTATATTGCCCATTAACAAATGAAAAATAAGTCTCACCATAATTATTTGTATGAGAAAAAGCAAATTCTAAAGTTTTACTAGAATAGTAAACAATATCATAAAGCAAATCATTAATTTTAATTTCTGAATTCAAAAAATCCAAAAGACCATTTTTAGATTCAAAAACTTGATCATTATAGTTTATTATAAGCCCTTTATTCAAACAAGCATAATGGAAAAATCTTCTCTTGAGAAAATCTTCACTGTAAGAATATCTTCCAAATATTTCTGAATCTGCTAAAAACTCAACATAAGTACCATCTTTATCAGAAGATTTTATTTCTCTAGATTCTAATAATTTTCCTTTAGAAAACAAAGCCTCAAAAGATTTGCCATTTCTTGTTGATCTTACTAGAAATTTTGAACTTAAGGCATTAACCGCCTTAGTTCCAACCCCATTAAGCCCTACAGAAAATTGAAAAACATCATCATTATACTTGGCTCCAGTATTAATAATTGAAACACTCTCAACAACTTTTCCAAGAGGAATTCCCCTTCCATAATCCCTAATAGAAATAAGATTATTTTCTTTTTTTATAAAAATTTCATTTCCGTAACCCATAATAAACTCATCAATTGAATTGTCTATTATCTCTTTAATTAAAATATAAATACCATCATCAATATTAGAGCCATCTCCTAAACGTCCAATATACATACCAGATCTTAATCTAATATGCTCAAGAGAAGATAGAGTGATTATTTTACTTTCATCATAATTTTGAGTCTTCATCTAAATCCTTGCTTTATAAATTAAATTTTAATAGTTTCAAGCTTTTTAACTATTTGATCTCTAATAATACTAGTGAGATTTTCTTTTTCATACTCACTTAATTTTAAAATATCTATTAAAGGATGGACATGAATATAAACAGATAGTCCAGAATTAAAAATAATATTTTTAATAAAAAAGTTATTAGTATTATAAAGAGTAACAGGAAGAATTGATGTTCCTGTCTTTAATGCCATCTTAATTGAACCTTTTTTAAAAACCTTAGTATCCCCCCCTCTATTTCTAGTCCCTTCAGGGAAAATTCCAATAGATCTACCCTCTCTCATAACCTTTATTGCCTTAGCCTCAGCAATAGCAGCAGATCTTATGCTCTTTCTATTAACAAAAATAACACCCATAACAATTAAAACAATATTCACAAAAGGAACCCTAAGCAAAGAATGTTTTGCCAATATTACAAATGGGCTGGCAAAAGTATAAATAAAAATCAAAGGATCCATAGCCGCAATATGATTTCCCATTATTATTACATTGCTTTTTTTAGGAATATTCTCAGAACCTGTAACAATAATTTTAATTCCAGCAAGCCATAAGCTAATCTTAATGCAAGCTCGCATCATAATAAAACTAAATCTAACAACATAACGCTCGAGTAAAAAAATTTTACAAACCAAGTAAAAAGGAAATAAAAAAAAAATTAAAATTAACAAAAACAATAAAACATTAAAATAAGTTATAATACTTCTCAATATTTTCATAAAAACTATTATCCTATTTTTTCTATTCGCTCAAGCTTTAATTTTTGTCCTTTAACTAAGCTTACATCATCTTTTAAAATTTTAATAGGATTCAAAATGATTGTAGAAAATTTTTGCTTTTGAACAACTCTTTCGCTATGCTCAAGAAAAAAAGATTCAACAAGCTTGTAACTACCCATATCAATTTCATATTCAAGAACAAAATTATTTTTTAAAGGAAAAATATTAAAAATACCATAATAAATTTTATTCTCATCAATATAAGTTAGATGGGGATAAGAAAAGTCATAAATTTTATCCTTATACACATAATTTCCACTAGGAATAAAATGAATATCATTATCCTTTTTTTTAACATTTAAGACATTCTCATCAAATCTCTTAAATGCGCCCGAAAATCCACTATTATCATAAGAATTTGTACTAGTGTCAATTTTGATTTCAATATTTTCTTTATCTACAATTTTTATCCAAAAGTTGTAAACTATCAAATCTGAAAAAAGAGACTTTGCGCTAATATTAAGAGTATTGTAAGCAGGTTTTGAAATATATTCAATCTTTGCAACTTCTTGAGAATTTTTTTTAAAAAGATTAATTTCGCTTGATTGCCTTTCAAAAGACAAGAATAAAACTTCATCAATATCTTTGCTATGCTTTTTATTATAGTCATGAATATCATACCAAACCCCATGCAAAAATCTATAAACTTCATCTTTACTTAAATTCTTTAAAGTTTTATAAATATTATTATCAATTTTGCCAACTTTTTCACTCACAGAAGAAAGATAATATTTACCTTGAACATGAGAATATTCATATTTTTCAATCTTGCTAATTATTAAATCTTCCCCCACTTTTTCATATTTTTCTAAAGAAATAGAATAGCTTTCTCTTGATCTGTTTTCTTCATAGGCTGAAGACCTTGCATACTTATTGATAAGAACAGTGCCATTAACTTTGTCAAAAAATATGGGCTTATAAGAAGACACATCATTTAAAACAGATTTTTGAAAAACATACAAAACAGATTTATCTTTTAAAAATCCCTGAACAACTATATTAAAATCATAATCACCTGTAATATCTTCAAGATACATGTTATAAGAATTTTTTGGGTCAATATCTATTTGAGTTTTAAAAAGAATAGTTCCAACTTTAATTTTAGGATCAAAGCCAATAATAAACAAATACGCATTAAGATTTGAAAAATTTTGAGCCAAAACCACCTGTTCAAAATACACATCTAAATTTAAATTTTCCTGTTGAACTGCAAGAATTTTATACCCTTTTAAATCTATAATATCTCCAAAAAAATCTTCCATTTTATTAACTTCTAAAACATTAGAATTTAAATTATCGATTTTGGAGGCAGATTTTACATCTTTGTTAAAAACAATAAAATCTTTGCTTACTTTAGAACAAGCAAACAATATAAAAAAAAAGAATAAAAACAAAAATTTATAAAAATAATTATAAAATTGAATTAATTCTTTGCTCAGAAAAATTGCATTAGCAACCAAAACCTTTGCCATAATCCTTAATTTTGACTAAAGTTTTGCAAAGCAAAAAACGATTCATTGAAATTATTAACAAAATCTTTTTTGTTCAACAAAAAATCTGTAATCAAACCATTATTTGCAATGTTGAAATTATCAAGAAGTTTTTCATTTTTGACATCTTCTTTGAATTGATTAGATTTTTTTTTAGCTGAATTAAGAAAAAATAAATAAACCTTTTTATTTGCTACAAAAGGCTTAGACCAAGAATTTTCTTTTAATCCATAAATAATATCATAAAAAGACTTGCTATTATTAAACTCAACCAACTCTTTTAAAGTATTAGGGTAAACATTAATATTATAAGACAAATTAACAATTTCTTCCTTTAAACTAAGTTGATATTTTTCAAGAACTTGACTTAAACTGCTAAACTTAACATCACTAAGAAAATCATTTAGCTTATTCTCTAAATAACCCTCAATAACGCTTGGTTCATAAGTTTCAATGTAATTCTTAACAGAGCTAATATCACGATCTGAATTTTTATCAAAATTATTAACATTACTAAATGCCTTATATATTTGATATTCATTTTTATTTTTAATCTTAATAGGCTTGCTAAATTCACCTTCTCTTAAAGAAAAAATGGAATTTAGATCTTCTTTCTTCTCAACATTAAGATCTAAATCAAAATAATACTTATCCGAAGAAACAACGCCCTTGAAATTAGCTATATCATCTGAATAAAGCTTAGCAAGCTCTTCAAATGGAGTTTTATTTAATAGCTTATCATAAGCACTCCGAGCATCATTCATATTTTTAAAACGAATAGACGCAAGCGATAAACGTTTGAATAAATTTAAATTTTTCTCAGCATAAGATATTACCTCTTTATTAGAAAAATCCTGATAGGAAAGAAAAAAATATGAAATATGCCTTTCTACAGTACTCATATCTTTAATCAAATCAAAAAGAGAATCGGGAAATATCAAATTACTATTAAAAAAAATTTTCACATTAGAAAACAATATATTTTCTACCATATCATCATAAATTTTAACTTTTTGATAATCAGAAGCTTTATTATACCTTTTAGAGCTGAAATTTCCACTAGAGTCTAAATATTCTGGGGATCTAAGTAAATTTTTATTCAGCATTTCCTTAGAAATATAAAAATTATATTTTTTTATTAAGTCCAAAAAAGCAACATCCTCGACATATTTCATAAATGCCAAATACCAGGCATTATAATCTGTATTAATATTTTTAGCATTGCCCTGCAATCTAGAATAAAGACTTGAATAATAATTTACATACTTGGCAAACTTACTATCTTTTTTATAGTAAATAGGTTGACCTTTATAAGAACCAAATTTTAAACCAGATGAATGAGCATTATCAAATATCCCTGGAAGTAAAGGTGCAATAATAAATCCGAAAACAATTAAAATAAGAGCAAAAATGCCCCACATACCAACTTTTTTTTCTTTAGATTCAAGCACAACTAAATCATTTTTGACTTTTCTACTTCTTTTTTGCATAAAACAACCTTTAATAAGTAAGCATACTAATAATTTAACTACTAAATTATCACAATTGAAAAATTATTGCAATTGAAATATCTAACTTAAGATATAAGCTTAAGTATTATAGAACTAAAAAAATTTACATTTCTAATATGAAAACGAATCGCTCTGGATAAAAAAGGAGAATGAAATCAAAAGTATATGAATATGAATCAAAACAAATTCAATCTTAATATAAACATAACTAAGGACGAACTTTTAAGATTAATAAAAATAGTTTACAACAATTTTGGAATCAATCTCAGCGAAAAAAAAAAGTTACTAATTGAAAGCAGATTATCATCCCTTCTGAAAATCAAAGGTTTTAAAAATTTCACTGAATATATCAACTTTTTAGAAAAAAGCACTGGAAATATCCAATTAATTGAATTAATAGATAAAATATCAACAAATCATACCTATTTTTTCAGAGAATCTAAACATTTTGATTTTTTAAATAATAAAATATTGCCCCAACTTACTGAAAAAATATTAAACTCAGAAAACTCAGAAATTAGAATATGGTCAGCCGGCTGCTCAAGCGGTGAAGAGCCTTATACAATTGCAATGATAATAAAAGAATACATGGAAAATAATAAATTAAATTTTAAAGTCAAAATCTTAGCAACAGACATTTCAATTAGCGTTCTAAATGAGGCTAGCGAAGGAATTTATCCTGAAGATCGTATAATAAATTTGCCCAAATATTTAAAAACCAAATATTTAAATCAACTTCAAGATGATAAATTCCAAGTTAAAGAAATTTTAAAAAAAATAGTTTACTTTAAAAAATTAAATTTAATGGATGAGAAATTTCCATTTAGCAAAAAATTTGACCTAATATTTTGCAGAAACGTCATGATCTATTTTGATGAAAAAACCAGAAACAACCTTGCCAATAAATTCAACTCCTATCTCAAAAAGGATTCTTATCTTTTAATTGGACATTCAGAAACAATTAGGGGAAACAAAAATCTCGAATACATTATGCCTGCTACCTATAAAAAGATTTAATAGTTATGACAATTAATTCTTATTATAAAAATTTTTTATATAATAAATTTTCTATTATATAAAATTTATTTAGCTTAAAAAATCTAAAAAATAATGCTACTAAGTTAAGTTTACTTTCTCGCCTATTCTAATAAAATAAAGCAATTCACCAATTGTTGCTACATGATCTCCTACTCTTTCTAGGAAACTATTCAAAAATAATATATTTAAAAGATAATCTAAATTTTCAGGATTTTTTTTCATTGCATCAATAACAATACTTTTCTGCTTTGAAAATAATTTATCTATTATATTGTCATACTTAACTATCTTTAATATTTTAGTAAAATCTCCATCAAAATATGCATCAAAAATATCAGACAACATCTCTTTAGCTGTATCGGCCATTTCTCTTAAAGGCTTAAAATACAGATTAAGAAAATCAAAATCATCCAAATCTGATTCAAGTAGAAGAACAACCCTTACAATCTTAGTAGCATGATCTGCAATCCTTTCAAGAGAACTTATTATTTTAATAATTGCTAAAATTTCTCTAAGCTCTGTAGCAACAGGATGCTCAGTCGCAATTATTCTTCCGCACAAATCCTCAATATCATATTGATAATCATCTATTATTTTTTCATCTTCATTGATTATTTTTTTAGCTAAACTTTTATCTTTAGATTCTAAGGCTATTAAAGAATCATCAATAATCTTAAGCACACATTCTTTCATATCCCAAAGATAATCTTTTATTATTTCAAGTTGTTTAGTAAGCCTTCGCCTTATCATATCATATCTCCTAAAAAAACCGCTTTAAAAATAAATATCTTATCTTGGCTCTCTCATAATAATAACTAAAAGGATAATTATCAATAACCAATTTATAGTAATACAAAGCCTTTAAAAAATCTTTATGCTTGCTCTCAGACTCATAAAGCTTTCCCAAGAAATAATTATATTTATCTGAAAAGCTTGAATTAATATACTTAGGAAAGTAAAGAGAGCTAAAATTTAAAGCAAACTCATACTCTCCCCTTGTTACCAAGAATTCGAAGATATCAAGATAAATACTCTCAGAAAAAGCAATATTCTTTTCAACTAAATATCTAGCACTCTCTAAAACCTCTTCTTTAATATTTAATTTTATACCAAGCTTAATTAGATCAAAAATAATGCTTTGAAAACAGCTGCTCTTTAGCTTCAAATAATTTTCATAAGATTTTAAATAATCCCTATTTTTATAATGAATTTCTGCCTTTAATAAAATATATTTATCATCATTAAAATTATACTTATTAAGCAAATCTATTGCTCCTTTGTAATCATTTATGTAAGATAAATTCAAAGCCCTGGCAATAACTTCTTTAGAAGTTATCCCGTTAATACTATCCTTTCCAAGTTCAAGATTATTAACACTTTCAATGTCCTTGTTAGAACCACCACCAGCATGTGGACTTGCAACTTCAAACTTCTTTGTAATTTTCAAGATAATTATTTTATTAAATTCAATTGAATCTTTAACACTTTGATAACTGAAAACCAACTTAATTTTGCCTTCTTTTTTAAAAGCTTGAAAAGTAAAAACAGCGCCGTTATCATAAGATTCTCCAATTAACTTAACAAAAACTTCATTTTCATTGCTTTTAATATAAATCCAAGACTCATCTTTAAAAGAAAGATTAAATTTTGAATTGGTATTTACATTAATATCTACTTCTCTACTGCTAAAATCAAGCTCATATGAATCAACTTGACTTATAAAAGCTGGCTCAGAGTAAACTTTAAAAACAATAAATAGCAAACTTATATAAATCAAATATTTTTTAATCATTTGGAAATTTCTAAAATCTTATCTATTAATTTTTCATTCTCCTTCTCAATATCAAAGTTAAATAAATTTTCCTTTTTAATCCAAAGATCCTTAAAAAAATTTTCATCAAGAAATTTATTTTTAATCAACCCATCAACAACTAAATTTTCATTTAAAAAATCAGGCCTTGGAATAAAAAAATCATCCATATTTAGGCATTCATTTAAATCAAAATAAAAATCTTCCATATTAACTAATTTAACCTTAGCATCTAAATTGTCTTCAACAGACTTTTGAGATTTATCTAACATTTGTGTTGAATAAAAATAAGTAATCCCTGAAACAATAAAAATCAAAAATATTAAAATTAAAAAATATTTTCTAAAACTAAACTTTCTATTTTGCATGTTAATTCCCTTAAATCTAACTTAATTATATATTAAACACCCTGCTTTCACCATTATCAAGTGTAATGCCTATCAAATTTTCACCACCCTCAGAAACATATGCATTATGGGTTATTACTAAAAGTTGAATTTTTTTCCCCAATTCTTTTAAAAGTAAAGAAAGTTTTTTGCTATTCTCAAAATCAAGAGCCGCATCTATTTCGTCAAGCATACAAAAACAAGCAGGAGAATAATAATAAAGTGCAAATAAAAAAGCCATACTAACCAAAGTACTCTCGCCTCCTGAAAGCATATTATTGTTTTTGACAAATTTGTTTGAAAAATTTATTCTAATCTCAACATTATCGGTATTTTCATTATAAAAAAGACTAGCGGTTCCTTTAAAAATTTTTTTAAAAAAGTAAGAAAAATTTTTATTAATCTCATCAAATGATTCTCTAAATTTTTTATAAATCTCATTTTTTATTTTTTTTTGAAGCTTTTGCAATGAATATTTTGAAAGCTTTAAATCTTCTACTTGCAAACTTACTTTTTCAAAACGATCCTTAGTTTCATCAAATTCTTTATCAATATTGAAAAATACATAATCACCCAGATTGATTGCATCGATCTCTTTGAGTAACAACTCTCTGGTTGCAAGATCTTCTTCCAATTCAAATTTACCAGACATTTGATTAGAAACATTAAAATTTTCTATTTCGCTTTTAATGCTTACATTAGAATTTAAAAGAAATTCGTATTCCGTCTGTTTTTTTATATATTCATAATAATTAGTTTTTTTAAAATCATTTAAAAAAACTAAAGAACTAAAATCCTTCTCCTTAAAAGGCTCACTACTGAATTTTGAAGCACCAATAAGATTGCTTAAATTAAGCTGAATATCGCTCTTTTCTAAATTTAAATTTTCAAGCTTTAAATGTAAATCTTTAAGCTCTTCATCAAGACTATTCTTAGATTCAAATAAAAATTCTAAATTACCATTTATAAGTTTAATTTCGTCCAAATTTTTAAATTTAGAAAGCTCTATGTATTCAAGCTCACCTAATACATCATTTAATTGAAGAGTCTTTTCTTCAATTAATCTCTCAATATTTGTTATCTCTTTAGCAAGATTTGATTTTAAAGCATTTTTTTCAAGCAAAAATTTTTTTAAATTAACATTTTGATCGAAAATAGGCTCAATTTTATCCTTCAATAAAGCCAAAAGATTCTCATCTTTACTTATATACTTGATTAAATTTACTCTAATCTCTTTAATATATTTTATACTTAATGATTCTTCAAAAAGCTTAAGAGAGTCTAATATATTCTCTTTTAACAAAACAAGCTCTTCTGATTTAGCGCTCTTTAATACAGATAAAATTAGATCAACAAGCTCAAAAAAACTTTTAGTATACCTATTAATCTCATCGCTTAAAGAAAAAAATTCATTTTTCTTTTCTTTAAGCAAACTATTTAATTGATATAAATTATTATTTATAGAATTTTTTTTCTCTTCAGACTCAGATTTGCTCTTGACAAACTTATCTTCCAAATTCATCTTTAACGCCTTTTCTTGCTCTAATTTTTGAATTTTAATCTCTAGTCCAAGAATTTTAGACTTCATAAGCTCAAGATCCTTTTCTAATGCATGAATATTGTTAATAACATTTTTTTCTCTAAATGAATAAAATTCTAACTTTTCCTTAAAACCAGAAGGCAAAAATTTACCCAAACCGTCTAAATTTAATTCGTTTTTCAAAACATTAAGATCAAAATTAATATTAAAAAGCTTTTTTAATGTTATTGTTTTCTCTAAAGCTTCTAATTTTTGACTTAAGTCTTGATGTTTTTTCCTCAAAAGATAAACATTTCTTATGTTATCGTACTTTTGCTTTAAATTTTCTTGCAGAGATAACAAAGATGACAAATTTTGATTAGATTGCTTAAAATTTTTCAGCGCCTCTTCTTCTTCAATTTTTAAAACATCTATTCCGCTTGCCTGTTCAATTAAAGACTTGAGATTCACATTTCTTCCCAAAGAAATGTCTTCAACCCTACCTTGAGTTATAAACATATAAGGAGATTTTTTAAACTTAAAACTGTTCAAAAGTCTATTATAATCTTGAAAATTCAAAATTTTATTATTAAAATAATACTCACTTGAACCATCCTTGTAAAGACGCCTGCGAATATAAAAATCTCCTTCAAATTCCTTTAAAGTCGATTTTTCAGAGTTAATGTTGCTAAAAAAAAGAGTTATTTCTGCAAAATTTGATTTTCCTAATTTTGAAACAGAAATTAAATCAGAAATATCCTCAACCCTTAAAAATTTCAAATTATCTTCTCCCATACAAAAACGCACAGCATCAATAAGATTGCTCTTTCCACATCCATTAGGACCCACAATAAAACTTAAATTTTCACCTATTTCAAACTCTTGTCTATTTAAAAAAGATTTAAACCCCAAGAGTACTATTTTTTTTAAAACCAAACTAACTCCAAATTAAAATTAAAAAACAATTACTGATAAATCTACAATTTCATATTATAATAAATAAAAATATTTTAAAAAAAGGTCAATTATGATTTGCGGAATAGATGAAGTTGGAAGGGGCTGCATTTTCGGGCCTGTTCTAAGCGCTGCTGTAGTTTTCAAAAAAAAACCTAGCTTTATAAGAGAATTAGATGATTCTAAAAAACTAAAAAAAGAAAAAAGAGAGTACCTATCTCCACTAATACTTGAAAACTCATATTATGCATTCGCTGAAATTTCAAATATAATAATAGAAAAAATAAATATTCACAACGCATCCCTTCTTGCAATGCAAACTGCATACGAAAACCTAAAATTAAATTGCAGCTTAGTACTTGTAGATGGCAAATTTATTCCAAAAATAACAGCAAAAAATGTTAAAGCAATAATTAAAGGAGATTCAATAATAGACGAAATAAAAGCCGCTTCAATTATTGCTAAAGTTAAAAGAGATAAACTAATGGATGAATACGATAAATTATATCCATTATATTTACTCAAAAAAAATAAAGGATACCCCACAAAAGAACATAAAAACGCAATAAAAAAATATGGGGTTTTAAGCCTTCATAGAAAAAATTTTAAACTAATTTAAAAAAATAAAAATAATAAAATTTAATAATCCTTCTTTTTAAATCGACCGCCTGATAAATGAGATTTCTTATCAAATCTAGAATCGTCTAATTTAGATCTCTCTCCATATTCACCATACCCTTTATTATACCTAGCAGAAGAACCACCAGATACCGTAGATACTTTCTGCTTAATAACTGCTATTGCCTTAAGCAAATTGGATTCAAACTCACTTATATTCTCTTCATATACAAAAATAGAATGTCTTTCAAAATCTCCACTTGAACTTCTTTTACTCTCTACAATATTTAAAAAATAATCTCCTTTTCTATTTTCCTTAACATTAAAAAAATAAGTTCTCTCAGATTCTGTAAATAGTTTCTCAGAGTATACTTCCCCTCTCTCTCCCATTAATTTCCTCCACACAAGTTTTTGTTATACTTGACTACATTTAAGTTAAATTAATTGTACTTATTTAAAAAAAAAATTACTAGCCAAAAATAACATTACAATAAATCTTATTGACATAAATTGATTTTTTTTATATAAGTAAATTATTGTATTGCGTCCTTCGTATAATGGCTATTACCTTAGCCTTCCAAGCTAATGATGTCGGTTCGATTCCGATAGGACGCTTAAAATAATGACTTCTCATTTTCTAAATATTTAGCAATTCTTGTTAAGGATTATATTTAAGGATAAGTAAACGAATGAAATAAATGGAGATGGCGGGAATTGAACCCGCGTCCTAAAAACAATACCATAAGCTTCTACAAGCTTATCTAGTATTTTATTAAGCAATATGGTTTGGAAATACTAGCAAACCGCCAAATTGCTCTCAAGTATAAAAGTCCCTAAAAATCAACTTGAAAACATTTTTAAGCAAGCTTTGATGTCAAAAAGAGTATAAGTGAACCTCAAAGCAAAATTCAACAAAACTCTCTGCTAACTTAAGCAGCCATTACAAGATTTGAGCTTGTAAAGTTATTATTTTTTGCATTTATTTTAGAAGTTTTAAGAGATTCCCTCTGCCTGCAACTTACAATATTAGCATTTTTAGTCAAATCCAAAACATCCCCTCAAGCAAAGGCTACTATAGCATAATTTTAAGAAAACAACAATACTTATCGCCTTATTTGCAAAAATTAAGGTAAAATTTTATAATATAAATCCAATATTAATAAAAGGGAATTTTATGTTTAATGAAATATTATGGTTTGGCATGCTATTTACTGCTTATACATTTTTGATTATTGTATCCCTTTTTTTTAAAAAAAACGGATTATTTGTGTGGGTTGCAGTAGCAATTATTATAGCAAACATTCAAGTTTTAAAACAAATTACAATATTTGGAATCAATGCTACATTGGGCAACATTATTTATGCATCGTCATATATGGCAACAGACATTCTCTCAGAATTTTATGGGAAAAAAACTTCAAAAGAAGCCGTTTATATTGGATTTATCAGCTTTATTGTCTTTGCAGTATTAACAAATGCACAAATTCATTTTATGTCAAATAGAACTCAAGAAAATTTTAAAAGCTTAGAAAACATTTTCTCTTCAATACCAGCTTTACTATTAGCCTCTCTTGTTGCATACCTAGTTTCCCAATTAAACGATGTATATCTATATCAGTTTATTAAAAAAAAATTTCCCAAGTTTTTATTTTTCAGAATAAATGGATCAACATTAATAAGTGGCTTAATAGATACAACAATTTTTGTAAGCATAGCAACCTATTTTAAAATATTTCCAAAGCAAGCTTTCCTAGATATAGTAATTTCCACATACATAATTAAAGGTTTAGCAGGATTTTTGGGAACACCTTTTATATATCTGGCAAAATATATAAAACTTCAAAAATAAAAAAATTAATTTACATAAATAAAAAACTTTATCTAAGATAATTAATCTGGTACAATTAAGTGTTATGAATCAAGATATGTTTGATTTAAGCTTGTGGATAGGAATGTTTCTCTTTACATATATAACATTGGGGATTCTTTACCGATTTTTCGGGAAATCTGGACTTTTTTGTTTCAATGCAATTATTTCAACAATGTCAAATATTATAATATTAAGAAATTTAAAAACATTTGGAATGTCCTTAAATTTATCAGGCATTACTTTTTTATCAGCATCATTCTCTTTAAACTTAATGGTAGAAAAATATAACAAAAAAGAAGCAACAAATTCTGTGATATTGAGCCTTTTGTTAAACATAACTTTTACAATTATGCTTAATTTTATGATATTATTCAATCATAATAAATTAGACACCTCAGATATTCATTTTAAAATATTATTTAATAACTTTACATACATTTTAACAATATTAATTGGAACTTATGTGTTTTTTCTATCCCAATATATAAACATCTTACTATATAATTATTTTAAGCAAACAAAAATAAAATCTTTATGGATCATTCATCCTTTATCAAGACTAATTTCTGGATATCTAGCTAATTTACTAGTTTCAATATCTATAAATACAATACTTAAATTCTACCCTGAAACAAAAAATATCGAACTTACAAAAGGCTCTCTAATTATTACATTAATAATAATCACAATCGATACCATTTTTTACCTATTTCTAAATTCTTGGAAAAAGATAAGAGAAGTTTAAGAATTAATAAGATTTTCAATAAATTGATAATTTTTAACAACTCGTCTATAATATTTTAATCTCAAATTTGATTTCTCAGCTTCATTTAACAAGTAATCAATACCGCTTTTTCTTAAGCGAATCAATAAAGAATACATGACTATCGCAACAGCTACAGAAATATTATAACTTTGGGTAAATCCATACATAGGTATTTTTACATATAAATCAGCAGCTTCCAAGACTTCTTCACTAAGCCCTGTTAATTCTGTCCCAAAAAATACCGCCATTTTATTGTTAATTGTAAAATTTTCAAGATTTATTGCTTGCTCATTCAAAGATGTGGCCACTATGCTATATCCATCAGACTTCAACCTATCAATTGCAAACTTAGAATTTTTATACTTATTTAAATTTATCCATTGTGAAGATCCTAAAGTAACATCTGGATTTAAAGTATACTTATTCTTTTTATCAATAACATGAATATCACTAAGTCCTAAAATTTCACCTGTTCTAATAGTAGCACTTGCATTTTGAGGCTGAAAAATGTCTTCAAGAACAAATGTTAAATAATTGGTGCGAAGACTTAATACTTTCTCAATCCTAGCTTTTTTTTCATCTGTAATAAACTTAGACAAAACACATATTCTTTTTAATACATCATCATACATAATAAAAATTTAAATTTCAAAAATAACAAATCCGTCCTTTAATATATTTCAAATTACAAACTATTTCTTATATAATACAAAAATGAAAGTAAAAATTGAAGAATCTTGGAAAGAAGTTTTAAATAATGAATTTAACAAAGAGTACTTTAAAAAGCTTGTGAGGTTTATAAAACATGAATATAAAACAAAAAATGGAAAAATATTTCCTCCTCCAAAACTTATATTCAATGCTTTTGACTCTTTACCATTTAAAGACATAAAAGTGGTAATAATTGGACAAGATCCATATCATGGGAAAAACCAAGCAAATGGACTTGCTTTTTCTGTAGATTCAGAAATCAAAATTCCACCGTCTTTGCAAAACATATTTAAAGAAATAGAAAAAAGTTTAAAAATAAAAACCATCCCAAACGGAGATTTAAAAAGATGGGCAATTCAAGGTGTATTTCTAATAAATACAATCTTAACGGTCGAAGAGGGCAAGCCTTCTTCTCACAAAGCTATTGGTTGGGAAATTTTTACAGACGAAGTAATAAAAATAATCTCTAAAAATTTGGAAAATATTGTGTTTATGCTTTGGGGTAATTTAGCAAGAAGTAAAAAAGGACTCATTGACCCAACAAAGCATCTAATTCTTGAAACAAGCCATCCATCTCCATATTCAGCAAACAATGGATTTTTGGGATCAAACCATTTTAGCAGTGCTTTAGATTATTTAAAAAAACACAATAAAAATACAATAAACTTTAAATAAAATTAATAAATTTAATAATGGTTATGATTTAAAATTTCTTTATGCAAAAAACTCTCTGAATAAATACTATTCAGTATATAAAGTAACCAATTTAAATTATTTTTCTTTCAATTTTTTTTCTTTCATTTCATTAATATTGGTATCTGATTCATCATTATCATCATCCCAGAAAGTTGAACTATTCTTATTTTCAGTCTTTATGTCATTTAGAAAGCTATTATCTGCTCTTCTAGTATTTAGAAAAGATAACAAAACTACAAAGATAAAAAAGAGTGCTATAAAAAATCCAGTAATTTTTACAGCAACACTTGAAGACTTTGCCCCAAAAATAGAGGAACTACCACCTCCAAAAACACCGCCTATTCCATCGCCCTGTTCATCTTGAATTAAAACTAAAAGGATAATAAAAATTGAAACAATAACAAAAATTATAAAAATAAAAAATCTAACTAAATCCAAAACAAACCTCTTTAACTAAAGAACATTGTTAATTATAGATAAAAAAGATTCGGCCTTTAAAGATGCTCCACCTATTAATGCACCATCAATATTAGACTCATTCATAAGCTCTTTTACATTGCTTGAATTAACAGAGCCTCCATACTGAATTATAATATTGTCTGAAGCTAACTTTGAATAAAGCTTCATAATCTCAAGCCTAATTGCCTTATGAACCTCTTCTGCTTCCTCTTTAGTTGCGGTTTTACCCGTTCCAATCGCCCAAACAGGTTCATAAGCTAAAATTATCCTTTTAATATCTGATTCGGAAACACAATTTAACCCCTTTTTAACCTGATTTAAAACAACATCTAAAGTTTTTCCAGAATCTCTTTCATCAAGAGTTTCTCCAACACAGAGAATTAAGTACTTAAAAGGATGCTTAAGCCCTGCAAGAATCTTTTTATTTATTATTTCATCTGTTTCTGCCAAATACAATCTACATTCAGAATGACCAAGTATAACATATTCTACTCCAAATTCTAAAAGCATTGAGGGTGAAATTTCACTTGTCCTTGCTCCATTTTCCATATAAGACATATTTTGAGCACCAAGAAGAATATTACTCCCCTTAATACATTCTGAAACCCTGGACAAAGCCGTAAATGGAGGAGTTATCATTATTATAACGTCATCTTTTAAAGTTTTAACCCCAGCTGCAATTTTTGTTGCAACAATAGAAGCTTCTACACTTGTATAATGCATTTTCCAATTTCCCGCTAAAAATGTTTTTCTCATTTTAATTCTCCAAAACCTTAATACCCGGCAAAATCTTCCCTTCAAGATATTCAAGCGAAGCACCTCCACCCGTTGAAACATGAGTGATCTTATCAGATAAATTAAATTTATTAACAGCTGCAACAGAATCTCCGCCACCAACAACAGTTAAGCCTGAGCAAGATGCTACCATTTCAGCAACCTTAGCAGTTCCTTTTGAAAATAAATCAAATTCAAATACACCAAGAGGACCATTCCAAATTATAGTCTTGGCAGTTTTTATAACCTTTTCAATTTCTTTTAAAGTATTGGCTCCAATATCCATACCAATCTTGTTTTCAGGAATATTAAAGGAATCTATATATTCAGGAGTTGAATTTTTATTAAAATCACCAGCTACAATATGATCAAGTGGTAAAATTATTTTAACGCCCAACTCTTTTGCTTTCTTTAAAAAAGAAGAAGCTATATTAATATATTCGCTCTCTAAAAGAGATTTGCCTATAGAATATCCCTCGGAATGCAAAAAAGTATAAGCCATTCCACCACCAATCACAACTACATTTGACTTTGATAAAAGTGATTCCAGTACCGCAATCTTTGAAGAAACTTTAGAACCACCAATAATTGAAACAAATGGCCTTTCAGGATTTTTCAATACTCCACCAAGAAATTTATCTTCTTTTTCCATTAAAAATCCACCAACAGATGGCAAATAATAAGCAATCCCTACAGTTGAAGCATGAGCTCTATGAGCTGCGCCAAAAGCATCATTTACAAAAACATCTCCATTCTCAGAAAGTTTTTTTGCAAAATTTTTCTCATTTTTCTCTTCTTCTGCATAAAACCTTACATTTTCAAGCAATACAACATCGCCATCCTTCATTTGCAAGGTGCTATTTACAATTTCATTTCCAATGCAATCAGAAAGCATCTTGACATCTTGGCCTAAAAGCTCTGACAATCTATTGGCAACAGGTTTAAGAGAATATTTAAGATTTTTCTTTCCCTCTGGTCTACCCAAATGACTTATAAGTACAATCCTAGCTCCTCTTTCTTTTAGATACTCTATTGTAGGCAATGCAGCCTTAATTCTAGTATCATCGCTAATGCTCCCCTCTTTTAGGGGAACATTAAAATCACATCTTACTAAAGCTCGCTTGCCTGCAAAGCTACCAAAGTCTTTTACTGTTTTTATTGACATTTTATTACCTTAAGACTACTTATTTTACCAATTTTTGAGCAAGATCAACCACTCTTGTAGAATATCCAAACTCATTATCATACCATGACAACACCTTTGCAAATCCATTTTCAAGAACCATTGTCTCAAGACCATCAACAATAGAAGAATGAGAATTCCCCTTTATATCTGAAGACACAATTGGATCTTCCGTATACCCCAAGATACCTTTAAGCTCAGGTGTTTCTGATGCCTTCCTGAGGACAGAATTAATCTCTTCTTTTGTAACATCTTTTTTCTTGAGTTGAACTGTAAGATCAACAATTGAACCTGTTGGCACGGGCACTCTCATTGAAGTCCCATTTAACTTTCCCTTAAGTTCAGGCAAAACAAGTCCAACTGCTTTTGCAGCACCGGTTGAAGTTGGAATAATAGAAAGTGCAGCAGCTCTTGCTCGTCTAAGATCAGAATGAGGAAGATCCAAAATTCTTTGATCGTTAGTATAAGCATGAACAGTTGTCATAAGTCCTTGCTCAATTCCAAATGATTCATGAAGCACTTTTGCAAGAGGAGCCAAGCAATTGGTTGTACATGAAGCATTTGACACAGCCTTTAAATCAGAGTTAATATCGCGATCATTTACACCAAGAACTATTGTTTTAATTTCGTCCTTAGCAGGAACTGTCAAAATAACTTTCTTGGCACCAGCATGATTCACATGATCAAGATACCCTCCTCTATCGCTAGTTGCTGATGAAAAAACACCTGTTGCCTCAATTACAACATCAATTCCAAGCTTTGCCCAAGGAAGATTTTTTGGGTCTCTCTCAGCAATAATTTTTATTTCTCTCCCATCCACAATAATAGCGCTATCTCTTGGCTCAACTTTTTTATTATATACCCCAAAAGTCGAATCGTACTTTAAAAGATGCGCAAGAGTTTTAGGATCTGTCAAATCATTTATTGCCACAATATCAATTCCTCTTTCAAAAGCAATCTTAAAAACATTTCTACCAATACGCCCAAAGCCGTTAATAGCCAATTTCATAAAAAATCCTCCAATTTTTTTTGATTTTATTCTTTCTAGAATTATTAAATCACAAATTAATAACAAGTGTCAAACTATCTTTTTATAAGCACAATGGCTCCTTCTTGAATATAATCCTTTAAAAAGGTAGAAGATTTTATAGTGCCTCTAGAAATATAATCACTTATATCCTCAATCAAAATCTCCCCCAAAATATCTGATTTTTTGTAAACAATAAAACCAGAATCTCTGGTATCACTGTTTAAAGCACCTTCTTTAAGAATCAAAAAAATATTACCTTTTACAACACCGTTTACTTGGCCAAGATTAATAAGAGCATCATCATGTTTAATTTGAAGAATCTTGCCCTTTTTGGGCAAATAATCATGAAAATCTTTTGAAAGAGAATTTAAAGCATTGCTTAAATAATTAATACCCCCCACATCATAAGAGAAAGAACCAACCTTAATCCCTGTTTTACCTGAAAAAATATTTACTACTAAAGTAGCTGTATTTTTTAAAATATCCGCCTTAAAATCAAAAATTAAAAATAAATCCAAATTATTATTTCTTGAATAAGAAAATCCTTCAGAAAAATTATTAATCAGATAGTCTCTATTTTTATTGTAATCAAAATTATAGTTAACTATTTCCATATTTAAATTACGCTCAAGCACTCTTTCAGCGTATCTTAATATCAAATCATTTGCTCCAAAAAACTTATTCTCACTTTGAGTAAAAATAGCCATTTTATAAACTACTCTGTCATCATAAAGCTTATTAAAATCAGCAATGCTTTTATATCCGTATTTATAAAATAAAGACTTTCTAACATCAAAAGACACAACATCGTAAAAATCTAAAATTCTAGAATCAGTAGAATTTCTCTGTTTTGCTAAATAAAAAAGCTGCTCATAAGCCATAATATCTAAATTCATAAGCTTGTATATTTTTGAAAGCAAAAACCTAGCACTATCATTATCAGGCCAAATATCAATAGCATTTTTTGCATTAAACAATGCTTTGTTTAAATTTAAAGATTTAAAAGCTTTAAACCCCTCATTTTCATAATGCTTAGAAATTCTAGCATTGGAATTATTTTTTAAAAAATTTCTAAAATTAGATGCAAAAAAACTTTCCTCAAGAGCAATATTATAAAATTCTAAATCTTTTTTAAGATTTTTAGCTCGCTCCAAATTCAAAATAGCCTTTTCAATATCCCCAAATTTTAAGTAAGAATACCCCAATAAATAATAAAGTTCATCAGAATCTTTATTAACCAAAATAGCTTTATGTAATGCCTCTATTGCATCTTCATATTTAAATTCATGCAAATAAACAAGCGCAAGCAATCTATATGCATCAACAACTCCAAAATCTTTATAAGAGCTTTCAATTAAAGCCAAATAATTTAAAGCATACTTTTCAGCAAGCCCTAAATTATTAATACTAATATAAAATTCAGCTACTCTTTTATGAAAATCTGGAAAAGATAAAAAATTTACCCTGACTTTATTTATTAAATGCCTAATCTTGTCATGCATTCCTAGCCTTTGATAAATATCAATAAGATGTTCAAAAGCGCTATAATTATTTTGACTATAATCAAGAATAGACAAATAATAATTAGCAGCAGCTATAAATAATCCATTTTTTTCAAAAATTGAAGCAAGCCCAACCAAAGCATCAATATTATTCCTTTGTTTAACTAAAACCTCAGAATAGATTTTTTTTGCTTGATCAATTTTATTATTTTTTAACAATATATTTGCATAAAGAATTTTATACTCAGTGTCCTCATTAGACATTTTAGAGGCTTTCTCTATGAAAAATTGCGCTTGAGTATATATCTTAAGGGAATAATAAATTGATGCAATAAATTTATAAGCTTCATAATAATTGGGATTAATTTTTATAGCCTCAACAAGCTCATCAATAGCATCATAATACCTTTTAGACAAATAATACTCATGAGCCTTTTGATAATGTCCTAATGCTGTAGTATCACTTCCTAACAGAACACTAAAATTAAAAAGGAATAACATTAAAAGCCAATTAAAATTCATAAACCTTCCTTCTCGGAAATCTTTATCACCTTAATATTTCTTTGATGCATATTTTTAATCGAAAAAACCAAATTGTCATATTCCACCTTTTCATTTTTCAAAGGAATCCTCCCAAAAAGATCATAAACGAAACCACCAAGAGTATCAAAGTCTCCATTTGGCAAATTTAAATTAAGTTTCTCATTTAAATCCTCTATTAAAATTCTTGCATCACAAAGATAAGACCCATCATCAAGACAAACTATTTCATCAAGCTCATTGTCAAATTCGTCTTGAATGTCGCCTACTATCTCTTCAAGAATATCCTCAAGAGTTACAAGCCCTGAAACCCCACCATACTCATCAACCACAATTGCAATATGAACATGATTTTCTTGAAATTCTTTTAAAAGAGAGTCTGTTTTTTTGCTTTCAGGAACAAACATAACCTTTCGCATAATATCTTTTAAGTCTATTTCATAGAAATCTTTTTTACACATATGCAATAGTATGTCTCTTGTATGAATTATCCCAACAATATTGTCAATAGTCCCATGATACACAGGAAATCTTGAATGACTGCTAGATGTTACAACCTTTAAAAGCTCGTCCTTGCTTTTAGCATAATCAACAAATATAACTCCTATCCTAGGAATCATAATCTCTTTTACAATAGTCTCTTTAAGCGCATTGAAATTTTTTATCAAAGAAGTCTCAATATTCGACTTATCTTCAAGATCATTTTCTGGGCTTCCTTTTTTCTTCTTTTTGTTTTTAAAATTAAAAAATCCCAACATTTAAAATACCCTTTTATTTTCTCTTAAGATATTTTCTTGAAGAATCAACATACCTTCGTTTTGAAAATCATTAGTTTCGTGTTTATATCCCATTAAATGCAAAATCCCATGAATAGTGACACGCTGAAGTTCTTCATAAATTTCAACATTAAACTCTTGGGCACTAAATTTTAAATATTCAAAAGATATTACAAGATCTCCTTGTATTTTATAATTTATACTATCAACAAAATCTTCGTTAAGTTCATTATAATTAAAAGAGAGAACATCCGTTGGCTCGTTCTTGTTTCTAAATTTATTGTTCAATTTTTGTATATAAACATTATCACAAAGAATAACTGAAAGTTCAAAATCACTAATAGAAAGAGTATTTAAAACAGACACAATAAAATCATAAAAAACACTAAGATGTTCAAATTTAATATTTTCTACCAATAAATTCAAATCAGATTTGGACAAATTAAATATACCCTAGAATAATTCATATATAAATTACAAATATGATTAATTGCTATAGCAATTAAATTATTTTTTTTGCAAACTAAAAACCAAAAAAATCTTTAATTATGTTTTCAAAAGCATCTTCTTGTAAGAAGCCAACAGAAACCTTTGGCTTACCATCAACAGGAATAAAAAGAATAGTTGGAAGACTTTGTACTCCAAACACAGAAGAAATATCTTGTTCTTTGTCTGTATCTACTTTGTAAAAATCAATGCTATTATTGTACTTTTTAGAAAGTTTTTCAAAAATTGGAGAAAGCATTTTACATGGACCACACCAATTAGCATAAAAATCAATTATTGCGGGCCTATCGCCTCTAAAACTCCACTCTTTATTATTTTTATAATCAAAAACCTTAACAACAAAATCTTCTTCGGTTAAAGAAATAGCCATATATTTTACATGACCCCCTATCGACTTAAAATTATATCACAAATACAATATTAATAATAAGGAATTATAAGAAATGAATCTAATGTTAATAACTTTTAATGAATTTAAAACAGGAATTTCACTTAATGACACTAGGGCAGAACATCTTGTTAAAATCTTAAAATTAAAAGATAACGACAAATTTAAATTTGGAATTCTTGGAGAAAAAAACATTTACCATTGCATTTACAAAAAAGATAAAAAACTATTCTTCAAGAAAATCTTTAAAATAGGGGAATCTAATAAACTCAAAAAATTAAATGTACTAATTGGAATGATAAGACCAATTGTTGCTAAGAGAATCATAAAAGAACTTGCTAGCATTGGAATATGCGAAATAATTTTTTTTAACACTGAGCTTACTGAAAAATCATATTTAAATTCTAAAATCTTTAAAAACAATGACTGCGAAAAATATTTAATAGCCGGAGCAATGCAAGGAGGAATAACGTACTTACCAAAAATAAAAATTATGAAAAATTTAAAAGACAGCCTTAAATATATTAAACAAGAAAATTTTGAAATAAAAATATTACTTGAAAAAAATAGCAAAAAAAAATTAATTGATATAGAACAAATAAACAAGGCAACCATTATTGTGGGACCTGAGAGGGGGTTTACGGAAAAAGAAATACAATTAATAACACAAAATAATTTTTCCTCTTACAGTATATCCCCAAACATCCTAAGAACAGAAACAGCCATAATTGCTGCATCTATTATTACTGCATCAAAACTAATTAATACATGATCTTATGTTAGAATTTTTTTATTATTTTAAATCAATCTATTTAAGCAAAATTAATTTATAACTGTTTGATTGATAAGCTTATCATAAATATAAAGCTCAATTATAGAGCCTTTGTAAACCTCATAGGGCAATTTAATCAACCCTCCTTTTGACTTAAAGGAATAAATCAGAGAATTTTTATCATCCAAGCCTTTTAGCCTAACAGATATATCAACATAAGATGGATGTTGCCTTAATTTATAAGTCAAAATTCCAAAAACAATTTTATCGTCAACCTTAGGCTTTGCAATAGTAATTAAAATTTTATCCAATTCATTTATTTTGGTTCCAGGTGGAATAGACTGAAAAATAACATTTCCAAAATCGCCGGTATTTGCCAAATCAATGTCAAAACTAATGCTATCATTCAAAAGAGAAGCAATTGCATCTTTATAATAAATTCCAATATAATTTTTAACATGCTTGTCCAAACGATCTTTACCCTTACTAATTAAAAATTGAAGATCTGTTAAACTTGATATTTGACTACCTGGTGATGGATTTTGACGAATTATTACGCCTTTTGGCAATTCGCTCTCAACCTCAAGAGGTTTAACAATATGGTAAAGTAATTTAGAATTATCAAAAGAATTAGCCTTTAAATTGATAATAACATCGTCAATGTTTTTGCCAATGAAACTATCAACTCTGTTTATTATAGCCCCTTTGCTAATGAAAATTATAACCTTATTACCATGTCTTAAAACGGTTCCTGGTTTTGGGCCCTGCTCTATCACCTTTCCTTTATCAAGAGCGCTTGAGGAAAATTTAAATTCAATGTGAGGAATCAACTCTTTTCTCTGCAATTCAATAACAGCATCCTCAATAGTAAGAGAATAAAGATTTGGAACAACTGCAATCTCCTTATTTTCTAAAACCATAAAGAAAATTGCAAAAGAAACAATTAAAGATCCAAAAATAACCAAAAGCAATGCCTTGATTGTAGCTTTGGGTAAAATCAACATTTCATTATTACAATTCTTGTCACCCTGAGTCAGATCTAATTTATTTTTAAACAATTCCTCTTCATTAGAAAATTCATTTTCTAGATTGTCATTATTATTAAAATTAATATATCCCTCCTATTCTACTAAAGAAAACACTTGTCCTATTAGCTGCCTACTCCCATTATAAAAAGACTTAAAATCCAAAACCTTTCTTCCAGGTCTTTGAACTTCTAAAAGCAAAAGAATCCCTTTCCCGGTATTAACAAATAATCCTTTTTCGGAATTAAAATCAACAATTTCTCCTACCTTTCTCTCATTATATAAATCTACATCCAAAAAATCGGCTCGATGAAAAATAATGTCGCTATAATTAAGCCTAGCCCTTACAAGTGGCCAAGGATTGCACGCATTAATTTTATTTTTAATCTCAAATGCACTTAAATTAAAATCTATAAATCCAGATTCTTTTTTTAAAAAAGAACAAAAAGTAGCTTCGCTAGATTTTTGAGGAATTCCCAAAAAACCTTTGCTAATTTTTTCCAAAGCTTCTAGAACAAGGCTTGGACTAAGACTTGATACAAGCTTTGAAATATCATAACTTGTATCATAAGATCTTATTTTAAAATCTTTTTGCACTAAAATATTACCACTATCCATTTCTAAAGCCATACTCTGAATAGTAACACCGCTAACGCAATCACCATTTAAAATTGCAGATTGAATCGGAGAAACGCCTCTATACTTAGGCAAAAGAGAAGGATGAACATTAATACACCCCTTTGAAAAAAGATCCAAAAATTCTTTTTTAAAAATTTTACCATAAGAAAAAACTAGCATTAAATCTGGATTCAAATCCCTAATTAAACTTAATATAGTATCATCAAGAATCAAGGGATCAAGAACTTTAATATTCCTAGCAATAGCCTCTGCCTTTATTACATTTTGACTTAACTTTTGCCCTCTACCCTTAGGTTTATCAGGCAAAGTCAAAACTCCCACCACTTCATAATGCTTTATAATCTCCTTAAAAACTTCTAAAGCAATAGAAGAAGAGCTTACAAAAAATATTTTCATTTTGCCTTAAGCCCTCTTTCTCTCATATAAGGCTTTAACAATTTATTTTTTAGCTTTTCTTCGTAATAATCAACAAAAAGAACTCCATTTAAATGATCCATTTCGTGCTGAATAATTCTTGCCAAAAAATCAGAATTTTCTATAGTAAAAGATTTTCCATTCTCGTCATGAAAATTCACTGCAATAGCCTTTGGTCTCATTAAATCGTAATAAACCCCTGGTATACTTAAACATCCTTCTTTGTAAGAACTAAGCTCATAAGAAGTCTCTGTGATTGAAGGATTTATAAAAACTAAAGGTTTTGCCATTTTATTCTCTCTAACTACAAAAAGCGACAAATCGAGGCCTACCTGAGGAGCAGCAAGCCCAACTCCACCGCTAATATCCATCAATTCTATCATCTTTTTAGCATAATCTCTAATCCTATCGTCAATATTATTGATTTTTTTTGTCTTAACACGAAGCAAATCATTAGGATAAAATACCATTTTCATAAAAACTCATCCTCCCTTCAAATAAAAAAAGACACTTATTTTATTTTTCCAAAAAGCTTCCACTCCTCATTTCCTAATAATGAAAAATAAATATTACCAATCCTGGACTTAGGAATAGCATAAAGCTTGTTTTCATTAATATCTTTAAAAACTAAAAATTCTTTAAGATCTGTATCAAAAAGAACAAGCTTTCTGTCTTTACCATTAAACTTTAATTGCCAATCCCCTTTTAATGTTTTATAAAAAAAGGTTCTCTCATTAACAGTATTAATTTCATAATCTTTTTGCTTTTTCAAAACACTTGTTGATTTTATAGCTCCCATAACATAGCTTAAAAAATCCCTATCAAATTGAACACTACTCAAAACAGCTCCTACATAAGCTGCCTTTATTTGCTCATTCTTAGAATCAACAAAAAAAATAGTTGGACTTTTTTGTAGATTAATTTTATTAAAAATTTCATTATTCTTATCAATAACTAAAAAAACACTTTTTTTAGATACTTTGTGAATAACTTCATCATTTCTAAAAGAATTTAAAAAATCTTTTATTAAATTTTCTTTAATATCTCTGCCAACTAAAATTAAAACATTTTTATCCAATTTTTGAGCTTTTTTAATTGCAATCTCATAAGAACTCTCAAAAATAATATCTTCCGACAAAGAAAACAAATCTGAAAATCCTTGATTTAAAATCATTAAAAATGAAATTATAAATCTCATATTTTACTTGTTAGCTTTGCTAAAAATTCCAACTCTCCTTCATTATCAAAATGCTCTTTTAAGGTTAAAAACACACATTCATGATAATCGTTGATATAATTTAACTCATCTTCTGAAAGCATTTCTTTTACTATCAATTCTTTTTCAAAAGGAACAAGAGTTAAATTTTCAAACTCTAAAAAAGCTCCAAAATCATTTGTAAAAGCTTGCCTTACAAAAACTAAATTCTCAATTCTTATTCCGTGACTAAATGTTCGATAAAGACCAGGCTCAATTGAAACCACCTCAGATCCTTTAAAAGAATAATTAGAATTAGGACTAATCGAAACTGGAAGTTCATGAACATTGAGGAAAAACCCAACACCATGCCCAGTTCCATGAATAAAATTCAATTCATTTTTTAAAAGCGGTAATCTACAAATTCCATCAAGAAAAGCTCCAGAAGATCCATATGGAAACTTTAAAGAAGAAAGGCTAATGAAAGCTTTAAGAACTAAGGTATAATCATGCTTTTCTTCATCAGAAGCATTCCCTATTAAAAAAACTCTTGTAACGTCTGTCGTACCAAGTCCAAAATATGAACCCCCAGAATCAATCAAAAGAAGACCCTTAGTATTTATTTTTTTACCTCTTTTGGGCTTATAATGCGGAAGAGCTCCATTTTCTTTAAAACCAACTATTGAGTCAAAGCTGGAACTAAAAAAATCTTTATTTAATTTTCTAAAATGCAAAAGCATATCAGAAATGTCTATTTCATCTAATTGAGCCAATTCAGCCTTATTAAGACTTTTAAATTTACGCAAAAATTTAATCAAGGCAATAGCATCAATAATATGAGCTTCTTTCATTTTAAGAAGCTCATATTCAGTTTTTACTGCCTTAAGATTACTTACAATACTTTCTCCCAAAATAATATTAGTCTCACCAAGAACTTTCAAAACCCTAACATTAACATAAAATGAAACAAAAAATTTACCTTTATGCTTTATTTGATCTAAAAAACAGTAAAAATTACTGTAAGGCTCTATTTCAAAATTTTCCATTTCAAGCGCTTCTTTAACATTTGAGTCAAGTTTTTTTATATCAATAAAAAGAACGTTTTTTAGATCTTTATTTCTAGATATCAAAAGAAACGAATAAAACAATGCTGATTTTTTAACATCTGCCCCTCTTAAATTCAAAATCCAAGCAATCTCATCAAGAGCAGTAATAACATAAAAATCTGCCAAATTCTTTTCTAAGATCAAACAAATGGATTTGATTTTTTCAGCTCTTCTATTATTCTTCTCAACATCAGCCAATTCAAATATACGACTAGCCTCAAGCTGGGGCCTAGATTTCCAAATTAAATCAATTAGATCTTGATTTATAGCTTTGATATGTGTATTTTTACATTTTTCAGACAACTCTTTATAAAACTTTATACTAATATCATCAGAATAAATTCCAAGCTTTGATTCTTGAAGATTCAAATTTATATACGTAAAAATATCAGGGAACCCTTTTACTCCAAGCTTTATCAATACAACCTTAGTTCCCTTAAGTTCTTGCTCGGCCTGTAAAAAATACCTACCATCTGTGAAAAGAACAGCTTTAGATAATGTTACAATTACTATACCAAAGCTACCAGAAAAACCTGTAATAAACTTACGAGTGCTATACCTTTCATGAGAATATTCACTAAAATGAGGATCATAGCCTGCTACCAAATAAGCATCAATTCCATTATCCCTCATATGATCTCTAAGTAAAGCTAATCTTTTATTAATATCCAAAAAAATCCCCTTTATACAACTCTACTAATACTAGTATACCAAATAATTATCAATTTAAAAAAAATTTTTTATTTGATATAATTTAGCTTAAAATTAACTTCTAAAGGATAAAATATGAAAAATATTAAAGCAGTTGCCTCTGATCTTGATGGTACTCTTTTGCTATCAAAAAGCTATATTGGAGCCTTTACAGAACTTGTAATTAAAAAATTAACAAAAGAAAAAAAGAAATTCATAATAGCAACAGGAAGAAGCAAGAATGAAATCATTCAAATTACAAAAAAAATAGATCAACTGCAAGTTTCCTTTTTCATTACATTAAACGGAGCAAAAGTTTACAACCAAGAATGGAAATTAATAAAAAGTCATAATTTATCTGCTGAAGTGGTAAAGAAAATTTTAAATTTAAGAGACGAGAAGTTTGGTCATATACCTCATTTTTTACATAAAGCAGATCAACACGACGACCAATTAAATATTGACATCAAGACTAAAATTGCAATTGATCAATGCCAAAAATTGCAAAAAGAATCCAATATTTTCAGACATGAAATAGTCAGTCCAATCAATAAAATTCAGGAAATTAAAGACTTTAGCGAACTTGAAAATTTTGAAAATGTTGCAAAAATAATACTAGCTGGCAGAGAAGAAAACCTAATAGAATATGAAGCAATGATTTTGGAGAAATACAAAGGAGAAATAAATGCATACCTTTCTACTCCAAATTCACTAGAAATTGTAGATCATAAAGTCTCCAAAGGAAATGCTTTAAAAGAAGTTCTTAAAACTATCAATATTGATTTAAGCGAAACCATAGCTTTTGGCGATGGATTTAATGATACTGATATGCTAGAAAATGTAAAAAAGGGCTTACTAATGGGAAATGCAAATTATAGATTAAAAGCAATGCTTCCTTACTTAGAAGTAATAGGAACAAATGATGAAGAAGCTGTTGCACACTACATTAATGAAAATGTTTTAGAAGAACCTATTAAGGAGGAATAAATGGAGAAAGATTTAATAAAATATGCAGAGCTTATAATTTTAAAGGGAATTAATTTACAAAAAAATCAATGCGTTTTAATTCAAGGTTCAATCGAGAATTATAATTTTTTGAAAATAGTGGCAAAAAAAGCTTATGAACATGGAGCTAAATATGTCAAGCTAAATATTAAAGACATCGATATTTTAAAATCAAGATTAAAATTCTCACAAGAAGACAGCTTGGAATTTATTCCAAATGCTGAGAAGAGCTTTTTAGAAGAAATGGTTAAAGATAAATGGGCAAGAATAAACGTCGATGATACAGAAAACTTTGAAGACCTAAAAGAAAGCATTGGTCAAAAAATGTCAATTTATCAAAAAGCATTAAATCTGGCAAATAAAACCTTATCACAAGCAATAATGAGCAACAAAATAGCTTGGTGCGTTGTTTGTGCACCAGGTCCAAAATGGGCTTCCAAAGTTTTAAATAAAAAAGAAGGAAGTCAGACTTTAGAAGAATTTTTCAAAATACAAAAGAAAATATTACTACTTGATAGAGAAGATCCAATAAAAAATTGGGAATCCCATGGAGAAAGGCTTCATAAAAGATGTAAAACATTAAATGAACTTAATCTAGAAAAGGTAATTTTTAAAAACGAAAAAACAAACTTGGAAGTATATCTACTTGAAACTTCCCTATGGACAGGTGGAAGCGAAAAAGTCAAAGGAACAGAAATAGAATTTAATGCCAATATGCCAACAGAAGAAGTTTTTACAACTCCAAACTATAAAAAAACAAAAGGCATTGTGTACGCCACCCGCCCTGTCATGGTTCTTGAAACACTAATATCTGGAATATGGCTAAAATTCGAAAATGGAAAAGTCGTTGACTTTGGCTGTAATGGCGAGAAACAAAAAGAAATATTAAAATCCCACATTGAAACCGACATTCAAGCAAAATATATAGGAGAAGTAGCATTAGTTGATAGCAGTTCCCCCATTTACCAAAGCAATCTTATTTTTTACAGCACATTATACGATGAGAATGCAAGTTGCCACATAGCACTGGGAGCCGCATATCCATCTTGTTTAAGCAACGAAGAAGATTTAAAGACTGACGCTGATAAACTAACTTACGGATGTAACGTTTCATTAATACATACAGATTTAATGATTGGAAGCGATGACTTAAATGTCATTGGTGTAGACAAAAATGGCAAAGAATACACAATCATAAAAGCTGGTAAATTCGCAATATAAAAGGAGGCTTAATGATGATAGGGGCATTGCTTACCAATGATCTTTTTTTATCTTGTCTTGTATCAGGAATTTCTGCTCAAGTAATTAAATATGGTATCCAAACCGTAAAAACAAGAAAGTTAAGACTAACTCCAACACATCTTTTAAAAAAAATTTTTCTAGAAACAGGAGGCATGCCAAGCAGTCATTCATCAACAGTAACTGCTCTTTCAACCTCAATTGCACTAACTGAAGGAATAGATACAAATTTTATAATAGCTCTTGCATTTGCCCTTATTACAATAAGAGATTCTTTCGGAGTAAGATATATGTCTGGAGTTCAAGCAGAATATTTAAATGCATTATCAGAGAAATTAAAAAAAGAAATAAAAATTGACACAACAAGAATAAAAGTAGTCAAAGGACACAAAAAAAAAGAGGTTCTAACGGGCATAATAATAGGAATAGTCTCTGCATATATTGTGTGCTATTTCTAGCATAGGAAAAAATAAATGGTGCGTTTTTTAGGTTTTTTATATTTAATCACAACAATGCCACTTATTAATTCCTGCGATGTAGCTCAATTTGGAGATTACAAACCTTTATACTTTGAAAATGAAAATGATCTAAAAACTGCCAATGAATATATAAATTCACTAGGATACAAAACAATCTCAGAATACACAACAAAAATTGACATTTTAGACTTTCCCGAAAATAAAAAAATCACAATAAATGAGACAAATAAGCTTAACAATCTTGACCTGAGGAAAAGTATATTTTTAAAAAAACTCCCCAATCTTTTCAACATAGAGGATAAAAAACTTCTTTATGTTGAAAACAGGTTCAAAACTATAGATTTTAAAAAACTAAAAAAAGAACTCAATGTTAATGTAGACATGCATTCTATTGACTACAAGACAAAAATTAATTTTATTTCAAGCATAATATTTCTAATCATAATAATTTTATTAATTTTTTTAGACCCAGCAAACTCTATATTTACTTTAATTTTTCTATTAATTTCATCCCTTACTTTTATAATAAGCAAAGAAATAATGTATTTTTATCCATTTACAGTTCTCTCTTATTTGTTATTTTCAATAATCAGCAATTTTAACAAAAATTACAATAAAATATATTTAAAAGAAATAAATTTTTTAACACTAATAACAAAAATAAAACATTTATTATTTTTATTTATATTCACAACTCTATATTTCATTACAATCACAACCTTTTTTACAATAAATGTTGATCCTACTTTTATTGCATTTGTTGCAATAACAACCCTTTGCATTTTCTTAATTTTCAGCTGGATCAAAACAGAAAGCAATTTTAAAGATACATTCTTATTCCCAATAGAAATTAAAGAAAAAAAAACGGAAGGAAAAAAAGTTTTAAAATCAAAAATAGCAATACATCTACTGTTATTTACACTCTCATTAATTCCATTCGTTTATTCAAGCTATATTCTAAATTCTTATGAAAAGATTAACTACCTTTATAGTAAAAAATTAAATTATTTTGATTATTTAAATCCCAATAATATTTATATAATGCTAGGATATAACAAAGACATACCCAATATTATAGGGTACATATCCCACATTCTTTATCAAAACGAACTAAGATACAATATTACCGCCAAATATGGAAAAATTCCTAAAGATATAAAAGAAAATTATTTTGAAATCAAAAACGACAAGATAGAAATTAATCCTAAAACTGTTTACGAAGTAGACAAATCATTTATTGATGAAATTCTTAAAAAAGATCTTCCAAGCCTATTTTTTAAAAATAAAAATCCAATCTTAATATATAAAGAAAACAAAAATAATATCAACACAGATAAAAAAAATTACAAAATACTTTTCTTTTTCTCTTTGCCCTTCTTTGTATTGATATTCCTATTTAAAGCAATAAGATTTACAATTCTTTTAAACATAAATGAAAAAACCTATAAAAAATATATTCAAGGATAAATAGCTAATGCTAGAGTTAGAAAAAGTAAAAACAATTTTTAAAAAATACAATAAATACGAGTTAAACATTGACGAGATTCAAATACCTGAATATGCCCTAATACCCCTTGAAACAGAAAATTCAAAATCCATAATATACATAATTGAAAAACAAAAAATAGAAGAAAATCAAATTTTATCTAAAAATTCAAACATAGAGCTATACACATACTCTCCAATATCTGGAATAGTAGAAAAAATATACACAGCCAACTTTCCAGATGAAAAAAAATTAAAATCAGCATTAATCAAATTTCAAGGAAAAATAAAAACCGAAAAAACACCGATTGAAGAAGGGGTTTCAAGAGAAAAAACCCTAGAAAAATTAATTCAACTGGGAATTCCTTGGTTTAACGAAAATTCTTTATTTCAATTCATAAACAAATGTAAAAAAATAGACAAAATGATTTTATTAACAAACGGAAAAGATATATTTACAAATACTTCAGAAGCACTGATGGCAGAAAAATTAGAAGAGATTTTTTCAGGATTCCAAATAATCGACAAAATATTTAAATTCAAAGAAATAATAATAATATCAAATAAAGATAAACTAAAAAAAGAATTCGAAAAATTGAGTATTTTTAAAAACAGAAAAATAAAAATTAAATCTTTAGAAAATGCATATCCTTATACAAATCATGAAATGATAATGTACTTTTTATACAACAATAAAAATACAAAAGATGATATAAACCCCCACAATAATATTTTATTAGCAAATATTGAAGATCTGTACAATGCAAATCTTGTTATAAAAAATAACAACCCTTATAAAGAAAAATTTATAGCTATAAATGGAAATAAAAAAATAAAAAGCAGAATACTTAAAGTAAAAATTGGAACTTCTTTTAGCCAAATAATTAATGAGAAAATTGATACAAAAAAATATGAAATTTTTTTAAACAACCCAGCCAATAGAATAAAAATCAAAACATTAAACATACCGATAACAAGAGATATTTATAGTCTTACCATATTAAAGAAAAAGTCAATATACGACAAAATTAAAGCATTGTTTATATCCAGTTTTTCACCATTGCAAATGGAAAATATTATTTTTTCATTCTTAAAGAATGAAAAAATAAATAATAACAGCAAATTAAAAATATTTAATTATACAGATAAAGAAGTAGAAGAAGAAATACACAAAGTTCAAAAAGAAATTAAAGGCAAAATTCTAAATGAAAGTCTAATAAATGAGGTAATATACACTGAAAACAATTTAAAAGACATATACTTTGCCATCATACTATCACTATCGCCTAGCCTGATATTTTCTTTCCTAAATAACACAAAATTCATGACAGACACCTTGCTGTTAATATTTATTAGCATAGTAGTCTATATGCCTATAATGCTAAAAATTAATTACAAATGTTTGTCTTTTTTTGTTTACGCCGCCTTAATGGTGAGCATTATATTGCCTTTGGATTTAGAAATTACATTAAAAATAGCCTCCTTATTATTTACTTTTTTAGTATTTTTTTACTTTTTCAGATTATCAGCATTTTTAGCAAATCCCATATTAATTTCTTTTATGTTTTTTGTATTAAATTTTCCAGTAAGTTTTAAGCAAACCTATCAAGAGGAACTTAAAAACTCAAGTTCAATAATTCCAACCTGGAATAAAATAATTGAAGCAAATCCAAATATAAAAAATTTAAAAAGTTTAAATACCTTAACAAGATATGAAAACAAAAAAATAGATGCAATTGAAAACTTCATAAATAAAAACATTTTTTCTGTTTTCAATATAATTGTCACAAGATTTCATATTGAAAGTCTTTTGGGAGTTAATAATGAAAAAAAATTATCTCCAATCTTGCTTTATTTTGGACTCTTATTAATAGTTGGCAAATATATAATTAACAAATTAATACCATTGTCATTTTATATAAGCTTGATGGCAATCTCATACATAGCGCATAATATAGAAATACTAAACCACATCAGCTCAGATATGTTAACATTACTTATCTCTCCAATACCAATGATATTAATATTCACAATGGCAACAGAATTGCAAATAACGCCGCACTTTAAATTTGAGCAAATACTCTACGGATCACTATTGGCATTTACATACTTTTTAACATTAAGCTATATTCCTTTTGAAACTTTATCGGTCATAATATCTATTTTTATCCTACAATCAAGCTCAAACTTAATAAAAAAATATAGCTTAACCTTTAAAATTAAAAAAATAATGCACGTTTTAAAAACAAATAAAGAAAAAGCACTCAAAACCTCTCTAGAAAATGAAAAGGATATAATAAAATTATGACTAGCAATTTAATTACATGCTTGATTATTAACAACTTAACTTTAATACACTTTATTGGATTTGAAGACATAAAAATAAAAAGCAATCTAACCCTAATAAAAAGATACATCATAATAACAATTACCTCTTTATTAATATATTCAATATTGTTTTATCTCTATAAACTGTTTGCAGAAAACAATTTACTGTTCTTAATGCCAATTTTTTATGTAATTTTAATTTACGTGTTGGTATTATTATTTAAAGTATTAAATGATATATTTATTGTTTACAACAAAAAATCAAATTATTCAAACGATTTCATGCTTTCAAATAGCAGCTTGATTGCAATAACATTTTTTGCACTTGATAATAATAATGGATTTTTTAAAGGATTAGAAATACTTATTTTATCTGCATTTGGCATACTAATAGCTTTAATATTAATAACATCAATAAAAAAAAACTTTGATAAAAATCCTAAAATCAATATATTGGAAAACGAACCAATATATTTTTTTATAATGTTTATTTTATCTTTAATTCCAAATATAATTATATTAATATACAATCAATAATAGCGAGAAATAAAAATGAAAGAAAAAATAAATGCATTATTTAAACAAGCCGAAGACATTTGGAGGAAGCTTTGACAAAAAAGAAATTCAAGCTAAAATCGAAAAAAATGAGAAAGAAATAAACCAGAAAAATTTTTGGAATAATCCCAAAAGAGCTCAAGAAGTCATCAAAGCTCAAAGCATCTTAAAAAACAAAATTGATCCGTGGGAAAAGCTAATCAACAAAATAAAAGAATTGGGCGATTTATGCGAAATTGTTGAAAATGAAAAAGATACTAGCAGCTTAGAGATCGAATTTAATGCACTTGAAAAACAATACAAAGATTTACTTACAATTTCCTACTTTAAAGAAGAGCTTGACACAAACAACGCTTTTTTAACTATTCATTCTGGAGCCGGAGGCACTGAAGCATGTGACTGGGTTACAATGCTTTACAGAATGTATTCAAGATATGCTGAGAGAAAAAAATACAAAACAGAGCTTATTGATTTACTTGAAGCAGAAGGTGGAATTAAATCTGTTACAATAGAAGTCAAGGGTGAATATGCCTATGGGCTATTAAAAAGTGAAGTCGGAATACATCGTCTTATAAGAATTTCTCCGTTTGATGCTGCTAAAAAAAGACATACCTCTTTTGCATCAGTATTTGTTGACCCTGTTATTGATGAAAAAATAGAAATAATAATAAAACCAGAAGATATAAGAATTGATACATACAGGGCATCGGGAGCCGGAGGACAACACGTTAACAAAACATCCTCTGCTGTAAGAATAACTCACATTGAAACAGGAATAGTAACTCAATCTCAAAGCGACCGAAGTCAGCACAAAAACAAAGACATGGCAATGAAAGTTTTAAAATCAAGACTTTACGAATACTATAAGAGTAAAGAAGATGAAAAAAACAAATCCAAGAAAGACACAAAAAAAGAAATTTCTTGGGGCAACCAAATAAGATCTTATGTATTTCAACCTTACAATCTAGTAAAAGATCACAGAACAAAATTTGAAAATCCAAACATCACTTCGGTTATGGACGGCAACATAGACAATTTCATAGAAGAGTATTTAAAATGGAAAAGCTTAAACTAGAGCTAGTAATACCATTGCTAATACTTATAATATGTAAAATACATTCTCAAAGTAATATCGAGTACAACTTTTCCTATATCATTAATACAAAAAAAGAAAATATTGATCTTAAAAAAGGAATTGAAAAACAATTGGACAAAATCTATGATAAAATCACAGAACATATAGTAAACAATGATGACAAGAATATCATTAAAGATATTTATATAAATCAAGATATAATAAAAACAGAACTTGAAATTAGCAAATTAAAAAAAGAAATGGATAAAAAAAAACTTCAAAACATAATAACCGCAAAAGAAAAGCATAACACCAAAACTAAAATTGAAGAGCTTAAAAAAAATATTCAAAATATTAACAGTAAACAAAAAAAATTTGCAGAATATTTTAACAATTTAAAAAAACTAAAAGTAAAATATAAAAAAATCGAAGAACAAACAAACATATCAAATTTAAATAAAGAATTTTTCATAAGAGAAGAATTATTTTTTATTAGCTATATTGACCTGAAAAAAATAGAAAATTATTATTTGCTAGAAATTAGCAACATCACTCCTGAGAAAATTGAAACTAAAAAAGCGGTATTTAAAACATCATCTTCTGTTAATGAAATTGCAAATCAAATAACAAAACACAGCTTCAAAGAAATATTAGGTAGAGAATTTTTAAAAATTAACATTAACGTCAAAAACAACCCAGATGCAAAAATCTATATAAATGAAAAATTTGTTTCAAAAGGAATCTATTACGATAATATTTTTGACATTTCCAAACTCTCAAACAAAGAAATTGAAATACAAATCACAAGTACAAATTTCGAAAACTACTCTATTAAAAGAACGGTAAAAAATGCAGATTCAATAATATTAAATATTGACTTAAAAAGAACAATCTCTAAAAAAGTAGAGATTACAAGCAATGTAAAATCTAAAGTTTTTAAAAAAGGCATATTTATGGGAGAAACTCCAATTGAAATTGAAAAACCAGAAAATCAAGACATTATTTTGCTTAAATCTCAAGGGTATAAAGATAAATTCAAGTTAATAAATAAAGAAGAAGATAAAGTAGAAATAGAAATGATAAAAACTAACAAAAATAGACTTATCAATACAAGAGATAAATTTTATGTTAATCTGGCTGTTTTTACATTAAGCACAATAGGAACCATTTTTGCAGGAACATTACTTAACAATTCAGAGGCACTTTACAAAATAACGGGCAATCACTTTATTAACAAAAGATTAACAGCTGAAGATGTTTATATGGCAAAAGCAGAACAAATGACTGCTACATTTCTATTTGGAGCAGGCATCACTTTAACTATTGGCAGCTTTATATCATTAATAACTCATTTAGTAGAATATATTAAAGAAGCAAATATAGGAGAATAGACTTAATAATCAGCAATAAAATAGGAGAAAAAACTTTTGGGCATTTTAGAAAAAATAAAAAATTTATTTAAAAGCAAACAACAAGAAAATATTATTGAAAATTTAGAAGACATTTTATTAGAATCGGACATTAATAATGAAATTGTAATAGAAATAATAAATAAATTAACAAAAGAAAAAAATAAAAACGAAAAAACTATTATTGAAAAACTAAAAGAAATTTTAAGTAATTATATTAACACAAAAAAATTTACTCTAGAAAATAATAAATTAAACATTTTGTTAATAGTAGGCATAAATGGAATTGGAAAAACATCAAGCATAGCAAAAATTGCAAATAAATTAAAAAATGAAGGCAAAAATATATTAATATCGGCTGCTGATACATTCAGAGCAGCTGCAATTGAACAAATGAAAATTTATGGCGAACAAATCGGAATCAGAATAATATCTCAAAACCAAGGAAGCGATCCATCAGCTGTGATATTCGACAGCATCTCAAGCGCTAAGCTTAAAAATTACGATGCATTAATTATTGACACAGCCGGAAGATTGCAAAATAAAGAAAATTTAATAAAAGAGCTTCAAAAAATAAACAATGTAATATTAAAGCAAACAAAAAACACCGACATCAATTACCAAAAAATACTTGTAATAGATTCTACTATTGGGAAAAATGCAAATAGCCAAGCAGAAATTTTTAACAAAGCAATAGAAATAGACGGAATAATAATTACTAAACTTGATTCATCTTCCAGAGCGGGCACAATAATAAATATTTCAAAAATTCTTGAAAAGCCTATATACTTTACTACATTTGGAGAAAAACTAGAAGATATTAAAGAATTTGATATCAATGAATATCTTAATAAATTGCTATGAAAAAAAAACAATTAATACTTTTTCTATTTATACCACAAATTATTTATGCAAAAAGTTATTTTGCATCTGATGCATTTTTCAATAAATACCAAAAATTAAACGAAAAACCAAAAACGGGGTTTTACATTGAATATTATTTTATTGATAATACTGAAAAACTCTACTTATACAAAGAAAATAACTTAATAAAATACAAAACAATTCAAATCACAGAAAACACAAAAAAAATTACATATTACGATACAAAAGAAACAAAAAGAAAAGAAGAAGTTTACGACAATTTAAATAACAAAATACAAGAAATTGAATATGACAATAAAGAAAAAATTCTTGAAACAGCAAATTACTTTTATGAAAACGGCAACTTAATATCTAAAAATTTAAAAACAATAAACCAAAAACCAAAATTAATATATTATTCTAAAGACGAAAATGGTAAATTACTAAAAATAACAGGATCAAATTTCCAAATTTGGAACTATGGAATTAATGGTGACATAAAATCTACATATTTTGACATCAAAAAAGCAACAACAAAAGTGATAAAATATGATGACAAAAAAAGAAATTCAAATGGTACAATAATTGTTAATAATAAAATAAAATCCAAAGAAAAAACCCAGTATCTAGATGAAGAAAAAATAGTAAATACCTTTGAAGAAGAGAATACAAAAATCATATCTACCTACAAGGCAAACAACCTAATTAAAGAAGAAACATATAAAAATAATGAACTTATAAAAATAAATGATTTTCAATACAACGAATCTGATATGATAATTTTTCAAAGCACTAAAGAAAAGGATAAAGACCAATACACAAATACTAAAATTGAATACGAATATAATCAAGACAATCAATTAAAAAGCAAAAAAATTTATGAGAACGATATAATTTATCTAAAAACCGAATACCACAATGATAATGAATATGAAGAAGAAATATACTACAATAAAAACCCTACTCTTAGAGTAAAACACAAGAACGGAAAAGTTACCGAAGAAAAACCAATAGGAACAAATTAAATGGGTATAAGAAATTTTTTGCTTAAAAGATTGATTTTAGAAGAAAAAAATAGCCTAGCCCTCACAATTGTAATAATATTAAGTATTACTTTAGGTGAAATAATAATTATCCTAACAATATCAATCATGAATGGTTTTCAAAACGATTTTTTTCTTAGCATTACAAATGTAGAAAGTGGAAACTTAAAGATAGAAAATGAACTTACTCAAGAAGAAATCAAAGAAATTAAAAAGATTGAAGGGATAAAACATATAAATAAAATATACGAAACACAAGGCATTGGAATTCAAAATTATTATTATCCAACTATTTTAAATATCATTGCTGTTGATATTAAAGATCTCAAAAAAGACCAAAATTTTATTTCATTTACAGGACTTGAAAAAGATGAACTGGATCTTAAAGAGAATGAGATCATTATTGGAAATGTACTCTCTCACAATTTCAACTTATTCGAAAATGATACCCTAGAATTAATAATAACCGATGAAATAAAAAACCTTATATCATTAGAAAATGATATAAAAAGCTTTAAAATAAAATCGATTTTCAAAAGCAATTATGCAAAAATAAATGAAACTTTAATTTTTATGAATATAGACTATTTCATTAAAAATAAAATTTTACATAATTCTAGCATCAATTACCAAGTAAAAACAAAAAATTTAAATCCAAGTAACAAATTAATAGAAAAGATCAAAGCTGTTAATCCAAAAATTAAAGCAAAAACTTGGAATGAATATAATAAAGAATTCTATAAAATATTGAAAATAGAACGAAATACAATGTTAACCATTTTAGCAAGCATTTTCATTGTTATTGCTGTTAATACATATTATCTTCAAAAAAGAATAATAATAAACAAAAATAAAGCTATTTTAATACTATTGGCCATAGGACTTAGAATAAAAAAAATAAAGCAAATTTTTTTTATTCACTCAATAATAATCTGCACTACAGGAGGACTTATTGGGCTAATACTGGGAATTTATATTTCCTCAAATATAAATGAAATTTTAAAAATAATTGACAATCTGGTAAACACTTTAATAAATTTTTTAAATCAAATATTGGCTTTAAAAATAGATGGCATTAAAATACAAATAGTTAAAAATATAATTACTCCTAAATTATTTTTAAGCGATTTAGCATTTACTTTCTGCTTTGCATGCTTTTCTACAATATATTCAAGCGTGAAGGCAACAAAAAAAATTGGAAGTAGTCAAAAAAACATTGAAACTATTAATGGGTTGTAAAATGGAAAATATATTAATTATAAAAAATCTTTGCAAAGCATATAAAAAAAATGAAACAAAAATTCAAGTAATAGAAAATTTAAACTTAACTGTAGAAAAAGGTGAATTTATTTCAATTCAAGGAAAAAGTGGTTGTGGAAAATCAACTCTTTTTAATATGATTTCAGGAATTGATAAAATAGATTCTGGAGAGATAATATCGTGTGGAATATTTTTGAAAAATGCAAATGAAAAAACATTAAGTTTATATAAAAACAGACAAATAGGTTTAGTATTTCAAAATTATAATTTAATAAATGAATTTAATGTAATTGAAAATATAAGTTTACCCAAAATCATCTCAGGCCAAGAAGCAAAAGAAACAATAAATAAAAAAGCTTTCGATTTAATGAAAATATTAAAAATAGAAAACAGAGCAAATCATTACCCTTCAGAACTCTCGGGAGGCGAATCACAAAGGGTTGCTATTGCTAGAGCGTTAATCAATGAGCCTAATATAATATTGTGTGATGAACCTACGGGAAATTTAGACTTAAGCACAGCTAAAACTGTAGAAAATCTACTTATCAATACAGCAAAAAGTTTTAAAAAAACCTTAATATTGGTTAGTCATAACCCCCAATTTGCAAACAAAGCGGATTCAAAATATGAATTCAAAGACAGGACATTAAAAAAACTATGATACTAAAGCTACCAGAAATTACAAAAATTGCGTATTTAATTTTTAAAAATTCAATAAATAAAATAGCTTTAATAGGTTCTGGAATATCATTAAGTTTAGTAATGATTCCATTAATTATTGTCTACTACATGTCTAGTAACATCATGGCTTCTACTATCAATAAATACATTGAAAGTGAAGGATTTTCAATGCAAATAGAATACAACGATACAAATAAAACTCATTACTTAAAAGACAGATTAAGTTCATTTAAAAAAAAATATAATTACAAGGATTTAAATTATTTTTTTGAGAAAAGAACTTATGGAATTATTGGAAACAATAAAAAACAAGGTGTATTAATAAGAGCAATAGAAAATAAATTCATATTGGAAAACAAATCAATAAAATTAATAAAAGGTACTAACAATTTAAAAAAGGATTCTATACTCATTTCAAGTCAAATAAAAAATAAACTTAATTTAAATCTTAATGAAAAAATTGACATTTTGATTCCAAATATAAAAAACAATAAAATAATGCCCAGAATAAAAAAGTTTAATATCTCAGGAATAATTGAAACCGGACTAAAAGATATTGATAACAATTTAGTATTGATTTCTTTTGAAAACGAAAATTTAATGTCAAAAAATTTTTCAAAAAGCATAGTTGGACTTAAAACAAATTCTAATTCCATAAAAAACAATGAAATCTTAAAACAGAATTTAGAAAATAAATTTCAAGAATTCCAAATAAAAACATTCTATGAACTTTACTCAAATAAATATAATAATCTAGATATAAGTAAAAAACTTTTAATATTCATTATGGCTTTGATTATAATATTTGCAAGCATCAATATATCTTCGTCCCTTTCAATGCTTATTTTTGAAAATAAAAAGAAAATTGCAATACTAAAATCAATTGGAATGAATAATTTAAACATAAAAATAATATTTCTTTTGATATCGCTCACATTAAGCACTACCTTTTGCGGAATTGGAATAATAATTGGGAATTATTTAACACTTAAAATATCTTATTTAATAAACTTTATTGATAATGTTTTAAACTTTTTTTTAAAAATATTTGGAGAAGAAAATTCTGAAATATTAAACTCAGAATATTACGTATCTGAATTTCAAATACATTTAAGCATAAGCTTTAGCTTAACACTTCTTGGATTGTATATGTTAATAAACATTTTAACTACACTGATTCCGCTTAACATTGTTTCAAATCTAAAAGAAAAAGAAATCTTAAGATAGTTTCAAAACTCTATTTAATCATCACATTATAAATTTTAATAGATGAAAAATCCTTTTCAATTGTAGGATAAATCTCATTTGGGAAAACCGTACTAATTGTAAAACTCTGCTTGGATTTAGATTTTAAAAAAGAATTAGCAGAAGAGATTAATTTGCGTCTCAAAGACCTAATAATTCTACCTTCCTTATCAATATAGCCAATTTCAATCTCCAAATTTTTAATAACATCTTTTGAAGAATTGGAAACTTCTATCACAGTATTTGCCTTATAAATCCCAAAAGACTTTTGAAAATAATTTCCAATATATTTAAATTTTAATATAAAAGAATCTGAATCAAGATTTACACCAATTTTATCATCAACATTCTCAAAAAAATCAATGTCAATAATATCTAATATTATTTTTTTAGGATTAACATCAATAGCTCTTGGTATGCTTGATATAACATCAATTGGGATATAAACATCTTTGCCCCATTTAGCAAAAAAATCACTTTCTTTGCTAAAAACCTGATTAAACACAGATTTACCAAGATCATCGTAAACTGTAACTCTGTAGGAAATCTTCTTAACAGGATGCGTTGTTGAGACAACCCCCGCTTTAAACTGATACAAATGTGCATCTTCAAACACCAAAACTTTAGCATCCTCTACTTCTATGTAATATAACTCTTTGGGGTTTGAAATAAGATTAACAGCTTCAACTACTAAATCCGTAGCCATAGTAATAGGAGGAAGGCCTTGCGATGTGAAAGAAGGAGCAAATTTTTCTTTTAAAGTCATTTTGCCATTCCCATTCACACCCATAAAACTCTGAAAAGATCTGTAAGTAATCAAAGAAATACAAAATATCAAGATAGAACTTAAAGTTAATATTAGCATTCTATTTTTGGATTTCTTAAATTCATAATAATCGATTAAATCTAAATCATCTCTTATTCCAAATTCTTTTGCTTGTAAAGTTATATGAATCACTTTTTTTTTAGATTCTTTAGTATTTACCTTATCAGCAATTTCCTTAAAAAGAAAAAAAAATAAACTAAACATTGATTTGTCATGAAGAGAATAAAAATAGATAGATTCAAGCTCTCTAAAAGCAACATCTATCTTACCCATCTCAACAAACCTTTTGGCTCTCGCATAAGATCTTCTAAAATGAAGCCCTATATTTTCAATATCATTATCAGAAATATCTGATATTTCAATAATATTTTTAATACTCTTTTTGCTTAAAATTTTATTTTTATGCTTCCTAAGTTTTGACAAATAAATCTTAATTCTATCTTCAGATGTTTTACTATTCATTATCTTCTAATTCATCAACTTTTTTTAAAAGCCAATAAGCAATATTTCTAGCAGTATTCTTCGTAATAGAAATTCCTATAAAAGAATTGATTAATACTATTTTTCCCTCTTCTCCACTTTTTAATTCTTTTGAAGCATCTTCTAAAACACCTTCTTTGGTTTTTGTGTAAGCAATCTCCTCGGAAATCTCTGTAGACTCGAAAACAAGATCACAAAAAATCTCTCCTGTATTAGTTACATTCCCATAAATATTATTAACAGGAACCAATTTATAATCTTCAGCTTTTTCAAACCTATAAATTACTTCTTTCATATAAACGAGTATATCATAATCAAAAAACATAACCAATAAACAAAATTTATACAAAAAAATAAATTTCAATTTTAAAAAAAACTGATTATTAATTAATAATCAGTTTTAACTTTTTTTGTGTAATAAAAAATAATGATATAATACTTAAAGGCTAAAAATTAAAACAAAGGAACTTATAAGGATTATGGATTTCAAACAAATAAAAAGCAATGTTGAAAAGGTTAAATTTTTAAGAAAAGACTTTCCTATTTTAAATAAAAAGTTTGACAATAAGCATATAATTTATTTTGACAATGCAGCAACCTCTCAAAAGCCCAAAAATGTAATTTATTCTAACGTTGAATATTATGAAAATTACAATGCAAATGTACATAGAAGCGGTCACAAATTTGCAATTCAATCGAGCATAAAAATAGAAAAAACAAGAGAACTTGTAAAAAATTTCATTAATGCAGAATCTGCAAAGAATATAATATTCACCTCTGGAACTACTGATGGAATTAATACTATTGCAAGCTCATTTTTTTGCTCAAAATACTTTGAAAAAAAAGATGAAATTATTCTAACAACTCTTGAGCATAATAGTAATTTGCTGCCTTGGGTAAATCTTGCAAATTTAGCTAATTTAACAATTAGATTAGCTAAATTCAATGAAATGGGAATTATTACCCCTGAAGAAATTGAAAAACTTATTACAGAAAAAACAAAACTAATCAGTATTTCAGGAATAAATAATACCTTAGGAACCATTAATGATTTGGAATCTATTGGAAAAATCGCAAAAAAATACAATATATGTCTTTTTGTAGATGCTGCACAAATGGCACCTCATATAAAAATAGATGTTAAAAAAATTGGCTGTGATTTTTTGGTATTTTCTGGACATAAAATGCTTGCTCCAACAGGAATAGGAATTTTATACATTTCAAATAATATGGCTGAAAAACTTCATAGCTCAAAATTAGGGGGAAATACTGTAGAAGAAATATTTATAGAAAATGAAAAAATTAAATTTAAATCATCTGATACTCCTAATAAATTTGAATCGGGAACCCCAAATATTGCAGGAATTATCGGGCTTGAAGAAGCAATAAAATATATCAATAATATTTCTATGGATTTTATTTTAGAACATGATCAGCAGTTAATCGAATATGGGGTAAAAAAATTACAAGAGCTTGATGAAGTTGAATTTATACTAAATACAAATCTTAAAAGAAATTCAATAATATCATTTACAGTAAAAAATATTCATTCACACGATATTGAAACCTATCTAGATACAATGGGAATAGCAACTAGAGCCGGGAAAACTTGCTCTTATGTAGCATTTTTCCCAGAAAATTTAAATAAAAACCATCTTTTAAGAATTAGCTTTTATTTTTATAATACACAAGAAGAAATTGATACTTTCATATTAGGATTAAAAAAAGTAATAAAAGAGCTTTCATAAAAATTTATAAAATAAACATCTTAACAAAGTTAATCAAAAATTTTTTCTTTTTTTGATTAACTTTCATTTTAGGATTAATAAACATTATTTTAATCTTTAAAAATCTCAAAACAATTTCAACTATATACTATATTTTTAAAATTATTTATTTAAAAATCTTCACATTATCTTTTATTATTGATTTAATAAATCAAAGAAAATAAAATTAAATCATGCTCACTGAAAAAACTAAAAAAGAATTAATAAGGCTTAGTAAAATAAATAATTACATAATAAAATCAAAAACAAGCCAGAATTTCAAACATCAATCTAAATGTGGAGATCAAATTTTATTCCAAATAATAGAAACAAATAACGGAAAATTTAATTTAAAACATCATGCATCTGGATGCATGATTTTACTTGCAAGCGCAAACGTTTTAAACAAATTATGCAATAACAAACCAAAACTCGAAATCCTAAATTTAGTACAAAAAGTGATAAACAATGATTTTGCAAATCTAGACGAAATTGACACAAGTTTAAAAATTTTTGACGTATTTACAAATACAAATAGAAAAGACTGTTTTTTATTGCCATACAAATCATTAAAAGATAGTTTGGAAAACTACAAGCCTTTAAGGAGAGCTATTAAATGAAGATCTATTCACACTCATCAATCGGATATGAAGGAGAACTAATTGAGATTGAAATAGACATTAAAAAAAGGAAATTCTGGAATTGATATCGTAGGGCTTGCTGGGAGTGAAATTAAAGAATCAAGAGAAAGAGTAAAATCAGCTATCAAGAATTCAAATTTTAATTTCCCTAAAGATAGAATATTAATAAATCTTGCACCAGCTGGAATTAAAAAGCTTGGAACAGCTTTTGACCTTTCGATTGCTATTAGCATTATTAAAATCCAAGAAAACAAAGATAATAAAAATTTAGAAATCTTAATATTAGGAGAATTACAATTAAATGGCAAAATAAGATCAATAAAAGCAGTTTTACCAGCTATTGCTCTTGATAAAGAAAAAGAAATAAAATTTGCAATAGTTCCCTTTGAAAATTTAGAAGAAGCTAGTCTAATAAATGACTTGAATATTTGGGGTGTTAAAGATTTAAAAGAAAGTATAAAAATAATAGAACAATTAAACTACAATATACTTCCCCCAAAAACAAACATTAAACAACAAACAACAATTGAAGAAGATAATATTTTAGATTATGACTTTAAAAATATAAAAGGACAACAAAGAGCAAAAAGAGCAATTGAAATAGCAATTGCTGGTGGGCACAACATCATGTTATTTGGTCCACCTGGAAGCGGAAAAACACTTAGTATTAAGTGCACTCAATCTATTCTTCCTCCACTTACAAACAAAGAGCTAATAGAAACAAACAGAATATGGTCAATATCAGGGAAATTAATAAACAGAAAGATAATAAAACAAAGACCTTTTAGAAATCCTCACCATACTGCTAGTAAAGAAGGAATAATCGGGGGAGGGCCCAATCCTTTACCTGGAGAAGTATCTCTTGCCCACAACGGAATATTATTTCTAGATGAAGCTTTAGAATTTAAAAAATCTATCTTACAATCTTTACGTGAACCTATTGAAGACAAATCAATTTCAATCTCAAGAGCAAGTTCTAAATTATTTAAATACCCTGCCAATTTCCAACTAATGCTTGCAATGAATCTTTGTCCCTGTGGAAATATTGGCAAAAAAAATACAGATTGTTTTTGCTCACAACAAGAAATTTCAAATTATTGGAAAAAACTTGGAGCTGCAATGCTTGATAGAATTGATATTAGAGTCCCAACAAGAGCAATTAATAATGAAAAATTACTAAGCGAAACAATCTAAAGTTCAAGAGAAATAAAACAAAGAATAATAAAAGCAAGAAACATTCAAAATATAAGATACGAAAATTTTGCAAACATAAATAAAAATTCTGATCTTAATTCCGATCACATTGAAAAATTTTGCGAATTAAGTGCAATCTTAAAAAATGATTTGATTTATATTCTAAACAAACTAAACATATCTTCAAGAGCAACGCATTCAATACTAAAAATTGCAAGAACAATCTCCGATTTAAAAGAAGAAAAAAATATTTCAAAGGAAGCCTTACTTGAAGCAATTGAACATAGAAAAAACGGAGAAAATATGCTTGAAAAATGGAAAACCCCTAAAATATTTGGGGTTTTCAAAACTAAAATTCTATTTTATCAATATAGCTTTTAAGCTGATTAGCAGAACTGTTAAACCTCTCAAGTTCTTTAGGGCTTATCTTAAAGTTTAAAACTTCTTTAACCCCTTCTTTGCAAACTATAGCAGGTGCTCCAATATAAATATCTTTAACTAATCCCCCATACTGACCATTAATATAAGAAGATATTGGCAGAATAACATTCTGATCTCCAATTATTGCATTTACAATATTCTTAATACCAAGCCCAATAGCATAATAGGTTGCCCCCTTTAGCTTAATCACCTCATAAGCAGCATTCACAACCTTTTTATGAATTTCATCAAGCTCAGACTCAGTTATTTTGCCTTCAGCAAGATATTCTGATAAAGGCTTCATTGCTATTTTTGTTTCATCCCAAGTAGCAAAAGAACTGTCACCATGCTCACCCATAATATATGAATGTATATTTTGAGTATTCACATTAAAATGATCACTTAAAAAATATCTAAGTCTTGAAGTATCAAGAATAGTACCAGTACCAATAACCTTATGAATAGGAAATTTGGAATATTTCATTGTAACATAAGTCATAATGTCTACAGGATTACTTGCAATGACAAAAATACCATCAAAACCACTAGATACAACATTGGTTACAATATCTTTAAAAATTTTAGAATTTTTATCAACCAAATCAAGTCTTGTTTCACCAGGTTTTTGATTAAGTCCTGCTGTAATTACAACAATATCTGCATTAGCACAATCTTTATAAGTTCCAAACAATACATTAATATTCTTTTTTAAAAACATTTGGCCATGATTAAGGTCCATAACCTCACCTTTTGCTTTATTTTCATTAACATCAATAATCACAAGTTCATGTACAAGCGAATTGTCTATTGTCAAAGCATAAGCAAAGCTTGAACCCACCCCACCAGCTCCAATAAGAACAACTTTATTAGACTTAAGCATAAATTACTCCATATAAATTTAAACTATGTACAGCTAATTTTAAATAAATAATGATAAAATATTTTATCGCATTTCTAAGAGCTTTGCCAATCACATAGCACAAAAAATTAAAAACAAATTTAATTATCATTGGATTTTAGAACCGCAAGAAAAGCACTTTGTGGAATCTCAACATTTCCTACCATCTTCATTCGCTTTTTACCTTCTTTCTGCTTTTCTAAAAGTTTTCGCTTACGAGTAATATCACCACCATAACACTTGGCAGTAACATCTTTTCTAACAGGAGAGATTGTCTCTCGAGCAATAACATTAGAACCAATAGCGCCTTGAATGGCTATTCTAAATTGTTGCCTTGCTATTTCATCTTTCAACTTTTTGCAAATCCCAATAGCCTTAGCTCTGGCACTATCTTTAAAAACCAACTGAGAGAGCGCATCAACTCTATCCCCATTGACCAATATATCCAATCTTACTAAATCTGTATATTCATAATCTAAAAGTTCATAATCAAAAGAAGCATATCCACGACTCACAGATTTAATCTTATCATAAAAATCAAAAAGGATTTCAGAAAGAGGCATTTTATAAATAAGTTCAACACGCTTAGTATCAAGATAAATTAAGTTTGTCTGCACTCCTCTTTTTAACAAACACACACTCATAATATTTCCCAAAAATTCTGTAGGAACAATAATATTTGCCTTAATATAAGGCTCAAGAACACTTTCAATAGCTTCATTTCCAGGAAATTGTTCAGGAGTTTCAATAAAATAAGATTCTCCCTTTTTAGGAGTTATTTTGTATCTAACAGAAGGAGAAGTTAATATCACATTTAAATTAAATTCACGCTCAATACGTTCTTGAATAACCTCTAAATGTAAAAGACCAAGAAATCCGCACTTAAAACCATGTCCAAGGGCCGATGATGAATCTTTTTCAAATGTTAACGATGCATCATTAAGCTTTAATCTATCCATTGCCTTTAAAAGATCATCATATTGATTAGCATCAACAGGATACACTGAAGAGAATACTACAGGCTTAACTTCTTTAAATCCCTCAAGAGGAGATAATGCAGGACAATCACAAAGGGTTACTGTATCTCCAATTTTCACATCTGATATATTTTTTATTCCTGCAATAAAATATCCAACATCTCCTGCATCTAACCTATCTTTTCTTTCAAGTGATATTCTAAAAATTCCAATCTCTTCAATTAAATGCTCACTATTAGTATGCATTAACCTAATCTTATCGCCTGTCTTAATTTGTCCTTCGAAAATTCTAAAGTGAACAACAACTCCTCTATAAGAATCATAATGCGAATCAAAAATCAATGCTCTTAATGGATCCTTAATACTTCCTCTAGGAGATGGCACGTACTTACAAATAGCTTCAAGCAAATCGTCAATTCCTATTCCATTCTTAGCAGAAATCGAAATAGCAATTTCTTCATTTAATCCCAAGTCATTTTTTATTTGCTTTTTTACAAAATCAATATTTGCATTTGGAAGATCTATCTTATTAATAACAGGAATAATTTCTAAATCATGCTCAAAAGCCATATAAAAATTAGAAACTGTCTGCGCTTGTATTCCTTGGCTTGCATCAATTAATAAAAGAGCACCCTCACAAGATGAAATTGCTCTTGAGACTTCATAAGAAAAATCAACATGACCTGGAGTATCTACAAAATTTAACTCATAAAAATCACCATCATTACTTTTATAAGTAATTGTTACTGCTTGACTTTTTATTGTAATTCCTCTTTCTCGCTCAATATCCATGCTGTCAAGCATTTGACTTTTAAAATCACGATCAGATATTATTTTAGCCTTTTGAATAAATCGATCAGCTAATGTAGATTTACCATGATCAATGTGTGCAATAATACAAAAATTTTTCTTACGAATACTAATACTAATTCCCCCTGAACTACAAGTCAAGATTTAAAAATTATTTTTTTAAATATACAGAATTTTTAATTTGACTTCTTGATTTCGCAATATAAGGAGAAAATCTTGGTGCAAGATCCACTATTAATTTCCAAGTATCTATTGCTCTAAATCTATAATTACCATTAGAATATGCATAAGTAGCAACAGCAACATTATAAACTATTTCCCAAAAATCTGTAGATTCAAAAGCATTTTTTATTGCCTTATACTCATTAATTTTTTGAACAAAAGATCTTAAATTTCTAAACTGATACACGGGTTCATAATAACAAACATAATCATACATTCTTGTTAAAATCCCTACTGCAGCTATAAGCCCATGAGTAATTGAAAGTTCATAAGCTTTTAAACGCAAATAAACTTTTGACAATAATTGATGAGTATCAATAACATTGTAGTTCTTAAATCTGTAAAGATTAAAAGTAAAATCAATACCGAAAGCTCCTCTTACTTGCTTTAAATAAGAAGTTAAATAAAATGAAACATTAAATTCACTGTTTGGCATACTATTTTCGCCTTGAGAATAATCATGATAACTATAATAATCTTTTTTAGTTGAAAACTTGTTTAATATATCATTCAAATAATCAATCGTATCAACATAATTATTCTCAAGTTCAGCCATTTTAGCTAAAGAAAAAAGTATTTTTTTTTCAAAAGATTCATCTAGCAAATAATCTTTGTCTTCAAAAGACTTGTAAAGGTTTAATTTTTCAAGAATAGCATTCCCAGACATACCATAAGCTACTGACAAATAATAACTAGCTTCAGGATAAACGCCTTTTCTAAGCAAAGCTTCCTGCAAATAATTAATAGCATGTGTAAGATTAGACTTACCAAATTCAGATTTAGAATAAAGAAATTGCCTACCTTTTTCAAGTAAAATCCAATACGGAAAATTTTTATTACTTGAAGAATTCAAAGAAATAGAAAAAGGCAAAACAAGAAAAAATAAAACCAAATTCCTCATAATAATCAATATATTAAATTAACTCATAAATTGCGAGAAAATTTAATATTAAAGAAATAATAAATCAAAATTAAACAAACTTAAATATCATTAAGAATACCATTACAAAAAGAGCAACAGACTCTATTAATCCCAAAACTAATAGATATGTAGCAAATCCTTTCCCGGTCTCAGAAAAAGCATCACAAGCGCCTGCTGCCGCTTTACCTTGAGCAAATCCAGAAACAGCAATAGCAAATCCACCGCCAAGACCAGCTCCAAGCAACAACCATGGATTTGTCTGCATCATTACCTCATATAATGTATTCATTAAAATATATCCATATATTATTTGAGTCAATGGCGCTGAGACAAAAACAATCAATAAAAATGGTGCTGGCTTTCCTTGCATATAGCACCTCTTCCATGCTCCAATAGCAGCACTACCGGCTGCTCCCATACCCAACGCAGACCCTATTGCTGAGATTGTCAAAGCTGAATTAACCCCTATTAAACCTATATCCATAAGTACTCCTTTTTATTTATTCTTTATTTTTTTATTTTTCTAAAAGGCTTATAAGCATATCCACTCCATTCTTGCCCTAAATGGTTTGAAAATTCAAGCATATTAAGCCTTACTCCATGAACAATTACTGAAAGCAAAGATAGCATTATATTTAAAACATGTCCAAAAAGTATAACAACAATCCCAGCCACTACAAGACCAATATTAGAAGATTTTAATAAAGGTATTGACATAGCATTAAAACTTGCCGAGATTGAAAGTCCTGCAAGTCCAACTGCAAAAAGTCTAATATAAGATATTATATCTGCAAACCCCGACACAGTGGTTAAAAACTGCTCTATAATACCTCCAAAACTTTTCAATATACACTTGAAAAAATTTGAACCATCTTGCTTGCCAAAAACAAATACAAGCGCAACGCCAAAATATATTACATTATAAACAGCATTATACATGGGAAATCGAGATTGACTGAGTATCAAATTTAAAACAAGATAATAAAGCCCAACTATCCCCATAAGCCAACCAATCTGTGCAATTGAATGAATATGAGGTTTTTCTTTTACTTGTCTGAAAAAATTCCAAACATGAGCTAATGAAATTTGCAAAACTCCTATCGAAAAGCAGATAAAGATAATATTTTGCACACTATTTTTCTCTGTCAAATAACTAACTTTAAATGAATTTAAAATAGGAAACATTTCAAGAATTAAAGGACTACCAAACCAGGTCCCAGTCATAGCGCCATAAAGTATCGATGATACACTTAAATAAAATATTAAACCATGAACTGGTGTTAAAGGCTTCCCTTTAAGAAGAAAGCTCAAACTAAGCAAAATTCCTATCAAAAAAAATATCACTCCATAAGCCGCATCACCTATTATCATACCAAAAAACACAAAGAAAAATAACATAAAGATAAAACTTATATCCCTTTCTTTATATCCAGGAATTGTCTCTAAAATATTAAAAATAGGTGCAGCTAAATTGGCAATTCCTTTTCTTTTTATACAAGTTGGAATAATATCATTCTCTTCGGGATCTGCAAATTGAACTGCAAAGCCTGCTTTTAAAACTGAGCTTTTAAGAGATTCTTGACTTTCAGCTGGAATAAATCCTGTAATATACGAAAAATCCTCAAAATCAGTTTGCATATCAGCTAAAACTTGCTCAAACTCTACGATTTGATCGTAATTTTTTATCTCATCTCTTAAAATATCAATATATTTATTAAAAAGAGAAATTTGAGTCAATTTTTGATCTAAAATCTCATCAACAACCTTTAATTTATTATTAATATAATCAAGATCAAACTTAAACTTAAACTCATCAGCAATTTCAATTTTTTGCTCAAACTCTCCAACACTCACAAAATAAGAAGCGTTTTTTACGTTTTTAATCAAAAACACATTAACATTGGGATCTCTTAATAAATTTTTATATTCACTTTTTTGGATTTTAAAAAATTGAATATAAATGCTAGACTCTTTCAATTTGTCAATATTCTCTAAAGAAAAATTTCCCCAAACAGAAATCAAATTCCTTTCATGCAATAAAGATCGTTTAATATCTTGAAATTCTTTAATTTCATTACCCAAATTGACTATGCTTTTTGCAATATCTAAAAAATTTCCATTAGAAGATTTTAAAGCTTTAACACCTCCATCTTCTCTAAGCAGCGAAAAAGCTTGCATTAAAATTCGCCTATTATCAATGCTTTTTTTTAAAGAATCTGAATCTTTATTGCAAGAATTAATATGAACTGCTCCAAAATCTCTTAAAATCTCTAATGATTCTTTTTTATATTTTGATAAAGTTAAAAGTAAAACTTTTTTCATTTTTACAATCATAAGCTTGTTCCTATTTTTTTTTTATCAAACTAGATTTAGCAATTTTACCTCTTACAACAGATGCCGTTTGCTGATCTCCAAGATATACATTAATTTTTTTTATATTAGCCTTAGCTGTTGGTATCATAACTTTCTCAAATAAATTAACTCTCTGAGATGTTACTCGAAACTCTTTTAAAAGCAAATCAATCTGTTTTTTTAAAATTTTAAGTTCTACGTCAATTTGAATCACAATCTTAAGAATTTCAATCCCCTTATCTACCCAATAAGGGGTAAAAAGTAAGTCATGCCTTATGTCTTCATATTCAATAGAATCGAATATAGGAATTGCAACCCCTGCAATATTTAAAGACTTTTTGACTACTGTTTTTACTTGAATCCAACTCTCAAAAGGAAATTTTTCGCTAAAAAGAGAAATCCAATTAGAAATACTCTCTTTAAGTTTTTGTTGCTCAAGATTTTTAATTCTGTAAGAATTCTCAATTTTAACAATTTCCATATAAAGTTGTTGCTTCTTAAGCTGCAAAGTAGGCAAATATCTCTTAAACATTTTAAGTACGTCTTTTTGCTTTTTAAGATCATTTTTGGTCAATTTAATTTTAGACATAATCAATAAGTCTCTTTTTTAGGCCAATATTTTTCAATAAGGTCTGTTTTTATTCCCGTTTCCTTTGGGCTAAAACAACTAGCAAGAATGTCCCAACCTAAATCTAAAGCTTCTTCTAAGGGAATATTAACAGACAAATCCATCATCTTACTTTCAAACATATTGCTATACTTGAGTAATTTTTCATCCCACTTGGTCATATTAAATCCCATAGCCTTTTTTTCTACAGACTCTTTTGAAGATGCATAAAGCTTGATCATTGAATCCATTATAGTCCTATGATCTTCTCTAGTCCTACTGTTTACCATTTGCTTGAGTCTTGAAAGCGACCCAAAAGGCTCTATTCTGCCGCCTTTTAAATAATACTGACCTTCTGTAATATATCCAGTGTTATCAGGAACAGGATGAGTAACATCATCCCCCGGCATTGTTGTAACCGCAAGTATTGTAATCGATCCTGCACCTTCAAAATCAATAGCTTTCTCATAACGATATGCAAGCTGAGAATATAAATCTCCAGGATAACCTCTATTAGAAGGCACTTGTTCCATCGTAATAGATATTTCTTTCATCGCATCAGCAAAATTTGTCATATCTGTAAGAAGCACTAAAACCTTCTTGCCTTTGAGGGCAAACTTTTCAGCAACAGAAAGCGAAATATCAGGAACAGTTAAAGATTCAACAACAGAATCATTAGCGGTATGAACAAAAAAAATTGCTCTATTTAAAGCACCCCCTTTTTCTAAGGAATCTTTAAAAGTCAAATAATCATCATTTTTAAGTCCCATTCCACCAATAATTATTAAATCAACTTCTGCTTGAAGTGCAATTCTCAAAAGCAGCTCGTTATAAGGCTCGCCAGAAACAGAAAAGATTGGTAATTTTTGAGATTCAACAAGAGTGTTAAAAACATCTATCATTGGAAGCCCTGTCCTTATCATATTTCTAGGAACAATACGTTTTGTAGGATTTGCAGAAGGCCCCCCAATTTCAATCAAACTATCATCAAGAGAAGGCCCTCCATCTCTAGGATTTCCAGAACCATCAAAAATTCTGCCCAACAAATTGTCAGAAAATGAAACTTGCATTGAATGCCCTAAAAACTTTACTTCGTCTGACGTGGAAACACCTCTTGTACCACCATAAACTTGAAGAGAAACTTTTTCTCGATCAAGTTTAATTACTTCGGCTAGAGAGCTTGTATCTTTTGCTTTCACAATAGCAAGCTCGCCATACCTAATACCTTGAGCTGTAACAGTTATTACATTGCCTGCTATAGACTCTATTTTACTATAGACTCTTTTCATATATATATTCTCCAAAGCCCCTAAATTACCTTTTTAAAATTTATCAATTCATTCAAAGCATGCTCCAATTTATTAAACTTATAATCTTTAAAAGGAGAAAGATTCATGTCTAAAATATTTTGCCTTAATTCATTCATAAAATCTCTTGCTTGAAGCTTATCCGAAAACTCAAAACTGGTTTTAAGAATGTTGTAAACTATATCAAACATATAATTTTGACGCTCTGAATTTACAGCAGCATCAACAGGATCAAATGAATTTTGTTGTAAATAGCATGAATCAAGAAGTTCAGACTTCAAATAAATTAAAAAATCCTCGTTACTTATACCCTCTTCACCAACAACTTTCATCATTTGATTAATTTCATTACCTTTTACCAAAAAAGATCTTGCATATTCTGTCTTTTCAGAATCAATAACACCCCTATATTTACTCCAAGATTCAAGAGGGCTAATAGCTGGAAATTTCCTAGCATCAGACCTTTCTCTTGTAAGTCCATGGAATGCTCCTACAACCTTTAAAGTTGCTTGAGTAACTGGCTCTTCAAAATTACCACCGGCAGGGCTTACAGAACCACCAACTGTTACAGATCCAATATCACCATTATTAAGAACTACAATGCCTGCCCTTTCATAAAAGGAAGCAATAATAGATTCAAGATACGCCGGAAAAGCCTCTTCACCAGGAATTTCTTCAAGACGACCAGACATTTCTCTCATAGCTTGCGCCCATCTTGAAGTTGAATCTGCTAAAAGAAGAATATCAAGCCCCATTTGCCTATAATACTCACCAATAGTAATAGCAGTATAAACAGAAGCTTCTCTGGCTGCAACTGGCATTGAAGATGTATTACAAATAATGCAAGTCCTATCCATTAAAGATTTACCGGTTTTGGGATCTATCAATTCGGGAAATTCCTTAAGAGTTTCTACCACCTCTCCTGCTCGTTCACCGCAAGCTGCAATAATAACTACATCAACATCAGCATTTCGACTTGTAACCTGCTGAAGAACCGTTTTTCCAGCTCCAAAAGGACCTGGGATGCAAAAAGTACCTCCTTTGGCAACTGGGAAAAATGTATCTATAATTCTAGTTTTAGTCGACATAGGCTCACTAGGGATAAGTCGTTCCTTATAGCTAGTAATAGGAATTTTAACGGGCCAATGAAAAGACATTGTAATATTATGCCTCATACCAGAATCATCTTCAATTACAGCAATTTGCTCATCAATAGAATAGTCACCATCATTTACAATCTCCATAATTTTATAAGAATCTCTTTTATAAAATGGAATCATTATTTGATGTTGAATAGTTCCCTCAATTACAAAACCCAAAAAATCTCCTGCAATAACGATATCTCCAATTTTTGCGGTTTTTTTAAAATTCCACTTTTTATCTTTATTTAAGGACCTTAAATACACTCCCCTTTCTAAAAAGAATCCACATTGAATAGCCAATTCAGGCAAAGGATTTTGAAGTCCATCATATACTTGAGTTAAAAGGCCCGGTCCAAGTTCAACTGTTAAAAGTTTGTCTGTAAATTCAACTAGATCTCCAACAGATATCCCTTTTGTCAATTCAAAAACTTGTGCATCAACTTCATTGCCTCTAATACGAATTACTTCTGCTTTTAAATTTTTACCAGCGGTCTTTATAAATAAAACTTCATTCATAGAAACTGAACCTTCTACCTCAATAGTAACTAAGTTTCCATTAACTCCAACAACTTTTCCTTTTGTATTCATTAAAATTCCTTTTCTAAACTTTTTCATTAGTTTTATCAATTAAATTTTTACAAATATTGTCAAAATTTTGAATACCCAATTTTTCTTTAAATAAATTATGCCTTAAAAATAACCTTAACTTTAAAAAGTAAATTATCAATTTCTCAAAATCAAATTCATGTCCAACCTCAAGATCAGTCAAAAATTGCCACTTAAGAAGGTCAAAACTTAATTCTATTTCAAAAGAATTTTCTTTCAAACAGATGTTTTTCAAAATACTCAAATAGTAACTTGAAAAATAAGTAGATTCTAAATAAAAATCCTTAGATAACCCCAATTTTTCTGCTCTTAAAGCTGCAAGCGTATATCTTATTGTATCTTCAAAATCAAGAAAAAGATCAATAACCCTTGATTTACCCCTATCTACATTAAATTCTAAGACCCCTTTTAAAAAATCAAAGTCCTTTTTACTTAAAGAAATTTCGACATTATTCAAAAAATCTGAAACGCTATAATTTTTTAAAGATTTTAAATCAATATAAGGCAAAGAAGCTAAAACATAATAATATGAATTCAACACAAAAGTCTCCTAGACCACTTTTATAACTTCCTTAAATCTTGGATTAAGATAATCAAAAAGAATGTCTGCAATAGTTTCAGCTGAAAAATCATAATGCAAACCAACATTCTTTTTCTGAATCTTAAAACCTTTGCTTATGCCTTTAAAAGGCCTAAGCTCCATCCCTTCCTTAAGCTTATTTCCAAGTTTTAGCCTTATTATCTGCTCTAAACTAGAAAAATCAGATTCATTTAATCGAATAACTAATTTTTCTCCCTTAGCCCAAGAATCCGTTATTTTAATTATAAGCTCTGCTAAGAAATTATTATCACTAAAAACTTCTGCTACATTATCTTTTAAAGCATTTTCAAAAAGAGATTTAAGATTCTTTTCAACGCCAATAATTAAATCTCTGATTGCCTGACGAGAAGCTTCAAGGGCATGACATTTATAATCATTAGCTTCTTTTTCTGATTTTGCCTTTAATGCTCTGGAGGCTTCTTCTGCTCTAGCAACTATTTCTTCTGCCTCTTTTTTAGCCTTCAAAATAATATCATTGGATAATCTCTCAGCTTCTTCAAGCCCATCTTTTTTAATTTTATTTATCAGATCTTTTACTTCAAATTGCATTAAAACTCCTTATTATACAACATAAAAATAATAACTTAACACTTATTAGCAAACAAAACTTTAAAAAAGTATACAATAAATTTTTAATATCAAAAATTTTACAATATTAAAAAACATATCAAATTAGCACAATAATACTTCTTTAAAGAATATATTTATTCTCAATTATTAGAAATAATACAACCATTAAAAAAATGGCCCAATAATTTTATAAACATTGCCATCAAGCACTATATCGAGATTTTTGCTTGGAAATTTACTTTTAAGCCCTTCTCTAAAGATTTCAATACCCCTTTTATTTATCTTATCCCAAAATTCATCATCAACAAAATTTAAAGTTAATATCTCAATAATAATCAAATAACCTCTTCCAAACTTAGATCCATAGCCTGATGTAAAAGTTGTTGCAACACTAAAAAGACCATCTAAAAGACCATTTGCAGCCTTACCCCTAAAGGGTCTGTTGGGATGAATATCATAAGAATTGCCAAATTCATTCTCAAGCACAAAATCAACATCAAGACAAATGTGAAACAATATATTTTCAAATTCATTAAATTTTGATATATTCACTTAAATTAAATCTCAACTATAGTTTTTCCAGACCCTCCATCACTAGGGTGAGCAAAATAATATTTTTTAACAAACTTCAGCTCTTTTAGAAAATTGTGAACTTCTCTCATAAGATGACCCTCCCCTTTTCCATGAATGATCTCAAATTTATTAATGCCATTTAATATAATATTATCTATTTTCTTATTCAAAAAGTCTAGAGCATCAAAAGACCTCATACCCCTAATATCAATGGTAAAACTTAACAAATTTTCCTTATTATAATCAATTGAAAAGTCAAAATTTTTACCGCCTTTTTTTTTCTGCTCTTTAAAGTTTTCCAAAGATATCTCTGAGCTAGAAACGCTGATATTAAAAGTCCCTACATTAACAGTGATTTTCTTTTTTGAGATCCCAACTATTTTTCCTTTTGCATTAGAATTGATTATCCTAACCCTATCTCCTATTTTAAAATCCACAGCCATACTTCTCTTATTGTTAAGAGAATCTACTTTATTTAACTTGAGGTCTACATTTTTTTCCAAATCCGATATAAAAGCTTTATTCTTTGCAATATTAATATTGCCCTCTTTTATCTCTCTAACTAAATTTTCTAAAACTTTTCTTGAATTTTTTAAAAATTCATTCTGCTCATTTAAAAGCTCTATCTCAATATTTTTTTCCTTTAATAAAAGATCTTGATAAAGGTTTTCTACTTCTTTTTCTTGCAATTCTATTTGTATTAATTTCTTATCAATACTCTCTTTAATTAAAAGCAAATCTTTTTCTTTCTCTATTAATCTTTCTAAAATTTCATTAACTTCTGTTTTTTGAGAGGCATAAATTTCATTAGCACGAATTATTATGCTGCTGTCAATTAAAGCCCTACTAGCAACATTAAACGCATAACTTTCGCCAGGAATGGAAAAAATTAAATTATAATTGGGTTGCATCGTCTCTAAATCCATCTGCATAGAGGCATTAACAACGCCTTCATGGGTATATGCAAAATATTTAAGAGCATTATAATGAGTTGATATTAAAACATAAGAATTAATATTGATTAAATATTCAAGAATTGAAATAGCAAGCGCCTGACCTTGGTCAATATCCGTGCCTGAACAAAATTCATCAAATATTACAAGACTATTTTTTGTAGCATGTTTTAAAATATAAGAAATATTGCTCATATGACTTGAAAAAGTTGAAAGAGAATTAGAAATTGACTGCTCATCGCCGATGTCAATAAAAATGTTGTCAAAAATTTTAAAAGTACTAGACTCACTAACAGCAATAGGAATCCCAAATTGAAACATTGCGCTAAGTAGTCCAATTGTCTTTAAAGTTACTGTTTTTCCACCAGCATTAGGACCAGTAATAATTACAACACAATTCTCAACAGGAGTAAAAGTTATTGCCTTTGAATCCTTTAACAAAGGATGATGCGCATCAAAAATATTCAATACATTTGAAATCTCAGGAAATACCCCTTTAGTTTTAATTCCATAAATCGCCCGTGCTTTTAAAGAGTCATAATACAAAAAATTATTATAAAGATTGTCTAAAAGAACAATGTTGTCATGAACTTTAGCAGAAAGATTTTGTAAAATTTTTAAAATTATTCTTTCTTTTTCTAAACTCAAATAATTTAACCTATTGTTATCATTTACAATATCATTTGGTTCAATATAGAATGTTTCACCTGATGACGAAATAGAAATAATATTACCCTTAATTTTGCCTTTAAAATTAGACTTAAGAGCGATAGTATATTTATTCGATTTATAATAAACAAAATTAGAAGTCAAATATTCTGCGTTCAAATTAATTATTCTTTTTATTTGATTTTCAACTCGTCTATTTAAATTTTTAATTTCAAATTCAATCGAATCATATTCTTTTACAACACCACTTTTTAATTCAAGAGCATCAACATCTATATATTCTTTCAATTCATTAAGCAAATTTTTTAGCTCTGGGTTTAAAAATAATAAATCAGATAAAATCTGAATATTAAGATATTTGATATCACTATTTTTATGCAAAAATAAATTTATTCTTAAAACCTCATCTAAAAACACTAAAATATCTCTCAAATTGTCAATAGAAACTCTTGAATTTTCTTTTGACAATAATGAAATAGGGTATTTTAAACTATTTATAAAAGAGTTTGGATACCCTTTACAACTCTCAAAAAGCATTCTAATGAGACTAACAAAGGAGAGCATTTTCTCTAAACTTTCTCTTGTTTTTAATATTTTTTGATTAATTAGTAAATTAACAGTGTCTGGATTAGAAGTGTATTTAGACACTAAAGATAAAATTTCATAAAAGTCAATATTTTTTAAATATTTATCTTGTTTATCTTGCATAATTTTTATAATTTTTATAATTTTTAAGCTCTGACAAAATCTTTAAATAGCTTTCGTATCTAAGCTTAGCAATACCATTGCCTAAAGAACTCGTAACAGAACAACAAGGTTCGTTAGCATGCAAACAGGATTTATATTTACAAAAATTAGCAAAATTTTCAAACTCTTTAAAATAATATTTAAGATTTTCAAAAGGCAATGTTTCAATTCCAAACTCCTTTATTCCTGGAGTATCAACTATTATTCCAATCTCAGAATGAAATGATATTGAATAAACAGTAGTATGTTTTCCTCTAGAATACTTATGTGAAATTTCATTTACCGATTGAGAGGCCCTTGAATCAATTAAATTTATCAAAGAAGATTTACCAACACCAGACTGCCCAATAAAAGAAGTTCTTGAATTTTTCAAAACCTCTTTTACTTCTTTAATCCCCTCAGAAGTTTTAACAGAAGTTTTTAAAACCTTATATCCTAGATTTTCATAAATTTTAGAAAATTCTTGCGCACTTTGGCTTATTCCTTTGTCAATTTTATTAATCACAATAACAGGAACAATATTTTGCTCTTCTGCAACAACAAGAACTCTGTCAATAAAAAAATTTTTCATCTCAGGAAAGTTAGCAGAACTTACAATCAAAACATTATCAATATTAGAAACAATTGTCTGTCTAAGATCTGCTTTCTTGTTATAACGCCAAAGAATATTTTTCCTATTTAATCGCTTATCAATATACACCTTACGAGAACCATAAATATACCCTAAGACTATATCTCCTGGAACTAGCGGGCTGTACTCCTTACAGCCCGTTTCTAATACCTTGCCCTTAAAAATTCCTTCATAAATTAATTTGCTGTTAAGCTCTAAAATAGAATATATATTATTAACTCCCCAAATAACTTCAAATTCAAGATAATTCAAACTATCATTCCTTTAAATCGGAGATTATATTTTTTGCAAAATTTTTGATAAAAAGTCAAATTTTTATTTCTAGTTAAATAAAACTCATCTACAAAATCAACATCATTTTTATAATAATTACCTTTATGTTCAGTAAAATTCATCGATCTGATAAGATTTTGTACCACTAATTCACGATTCTCATAAACAGGAATTTTTAAAAAATCTTCTATCATTGTCTTAAGATGCAAATAATGTGTGCATCCAAGAAAAACAATTTCTCTATCAGTATTTACAACTTCAAATTTTAAAGCTTCCAAACATTTAAGAGCATCTTTTTTGTACTTCTCTCCATATTCAACAAAATTAACAAGCTCTCCAGCAGATTTTACAATCAAATCATTATGTATATTTACTTGATTCTTAACAAATTTGCTTTCAAGAGTAGTATTTGTTGCAATCAAAAGAACTCTTTTTAAAGCAAGATCTGAAACTGAACTTATCTCTGGCAAAGTATAGACCACAGGAAAAACAAAATTTAATTTATTATATACACTAACAGAAATTGTATTGCAAGCCAAAATTAATGCGCCAATATTATAGATTTTTTTAAGTTTCTCAATTAAAAACAAAACTGCTTCTAAAAGATATTCAGGTCTTTTTTCTCCATAGGGAAAATTTTTATTATCGGCAACATAAACATATTGGTATCCCCCTATTTTATTTTTAATATATTTTAAATAAGAAAGTCCCCCTATTCCTGAATCAAAAACAATTATTACTTCTTTGAAATTTTTCATTACAAAATAATAATCACCCCTAAAAAATAAAGTATAAATATTAACAAAGTTAATATCAAGAATTAAAATAATAAAAATTGTAAAATGTTTTTTTTAAAAAAGGTTTTAAGCTATAATAAAATTGATTTAGCAATATTAATAAGTATTTAGGATGATAAATAAAATGTTTATAAGCATTAAAGATATTTTAAAAAAGCCAATTTTAAACAGCAATGTTACAATAAACGGCTGGATTAGAACCAAGAGAAGTAATGGTAAGATTGGATTTATAGAAATTAATGATGGCTCAACACTTAAAGGAATTCAAGCTGTAATAAACGAAGAAGAAAATCAATTTAGTGAAAAAGATCTAAAAAAACTAACAACAGGCGCAAGTATATCGCTAACGGGACTATTAGTGGAAAGTCCCGCAAAAGGGCAAAATTATGAAATAAAAACACACAGCTTTAATGTAATCGGAGAAACAGACCCAGAAACTTACCCATTGCAAAAGAAAAAACATTCTTTTGAATTTTTAAGAGAAATACCTCATTTAAGAATAAGAACCAACACATTTGGAGCTATTGCTAGAGTAAGAAATAAAATTTCATACAAAATTCATGAATATTTCCAAAAAAATGGTTTTTTTTATATTAATACACCAATAATTACATCAAATGATGGGGAAGGTGCCGGAGAAATGTTTAGAGTCTCCACACTAAAATTTAATAAACCAAACAATGCACTTGGCAATCTTGATTTTAAAGACGATTTTTTTGGAAAAGAAGCTTTTCTCTCTGTCACCGGCCAATTGCACGGGGAAGCATATGCGATGGCTTTATCTAAAATATATACATTCGGCCCAACATTTCGAGCAGAAAATTCTAACACCACACGCCACGCTTCAGAATTTTGGATGATAGAACCAGAAATGGCTTTTTATAGGCTTAAAGACAATATTGCCCTAGCAGAAGATCTCTTGAAATATCTTTTAAGTTCAATTTTAAACGAATGTTCACAAGATATGGATTTTTTAGAAAATTATATTGAAAAAGGTTTAATTAAAAAATTGGAAAATGTAATAAATTCAAATTTTGAGGTTATTACCTATACTAAAGCAATTGAAATTCTTGAAAACTCAAAAAAAAATTTTGAAATAAAACCTTACTGGGGAATAGATTTGCAAACAGATCACGAAAGATACTTAACAGAAGAGACTTTTAAAAAACCAGTAGTGGTCATTGATTATCCAAAAAATTTCAAAGCATTTTACATGAAAGCAAATAAAGACAACAAAACCGTTAAAGGAATGGACATACTTGTTCCAAGAATTGGAGAGATTATAGGAGGAAGCGAAAGAGAAGATGACCTACAAAAACTAGAAAATAGAATAAAAGAATTAAACCTAAACATTGAACATCTAAACTGGTATCTTGATCTAAGGAGATTTGGATCCACTCCTCATTCTGGTTTTGGGCTTGGACTTGAAAGATTGGTGCAATACTCAACAGGAATATCTAATATAAGAGATTCAATACCATTTCCAAGAACTCCTAAAAATCTTTATTTTTAATCAAACGAAAGGAAACAAAAAGATGAAATTAACAAAACTTTACAAAGTAATGCTACTCTTTCTTTTTATAACAAAATTATTTTCAGTAAAAGATGAAAAATTAAACAATAAATTGGAATTATTTTCAAACGTAGAAACAAAAATAAAAAAAAAATCTAAGACTTACGATTCAAACTCAAACAGCAAAAAGATCAAAAAAGAATCAATTTTAAAAAGAGATACAAACAGCGAAAAAAATATAAATTCCAATATATACATACAAAAATCAAAAAAAATTAATTACCCCAAAAGAAATTTAGGCAATAATATCAATCAAAAAACCGCAAATGATGTAAATTTTACAACAAATAGTTATGTTAAAGTTTATCCTAGCTATAAAGATGATACCTTTCAAGCAATTAAAAATACTGATAAATTTCCAGTTAAAACCGAAAAAACTCATATGCTAATCGGCCCAATATCAAAAGATAATCTAGGAATAATAATTAAAATGCTAAAAACAAAGGGATACACTTTAATAGAATATATAGAGGACAATAATTAAGATTTATTTTTTATCAAAAATTTTAAAACCTCATTAAGCTCATCATCTATGTATTTGAAACTATTTTTATATTCACTTTCATTTAATCCTGTCAACTCATGATTTCCATAATGAATCCAAGTATTTAATTCTTCTTGGTTAGAATATTTATTAACATAATAATCAGGAATATAATCTACAAATCCATGATCCTTATAATCGTAAACTGCTATTTTAACATTTTTACTCTCTATTCCTTTTTTTAAAACTTCACCTCTCAAATAAACAATAGTACGGCCCGTATCAAAAATATCATCAACAAATAAAACTTTATCACCTGCCCTTAGATATTTTGGATCATAAGTCCAACCATCTATCATTATCTTTTTTTGCTCATTAAAAATATCATAAGATCTAGCAACAACAGCAGCATATAAAAGAGGTTTATCTACTTTTATAAATTTAAAAAATTCGCTAATAATATTGCCAAGATAGGCTCCCCCTCTCAAAGAGACATACATAATATCTGGAATAAATCCATCTTTATAAATTTTATAAGCAAGCTTAAATCCATTAACTCTTATCTCTTCATAAGAAACATATTTCTTCATAATTTAAACTTATTCCCTCCTAAGAACAATAAATTTTATTTACAAAATATTTCACTTGCAAATTAATGCATAAATATTTGCACAAAATAAAAACATTAAAATCTAAAACAACGCTTTGCAATTATACATAAAACAAAAAAGGGTTAAGATCAACTCTTAACCCAAAAGTAAAATTTACTAAAATGAAATTTTAAAAGAATCGTTTCCTCTTAAAATTTTATAAGTATTTTTTCCAATCTCAAGAGCATCATAAAATTCTCTTAAATTAGAAACACTTTTTGAATTTACAGAAAGAATTACATCTCCTGACTTCATCTTAATGTTTGATCCTAAATTTTTATCAATATAATCAACAACAACGCCTTTAATCCAATTTCTTAAATTAAGCTGAGCTTTTATATCCTCAACCAATGGATACACAACAAAGCCTGGAAGCATCTTTGAAGAAGAAAGCTCTTTATCCTTAGGTCTAACGGCAAGAACAATCTCAATATTTTTTTTGACATTACCTCTTAAGATTTCTACATTTACTTTCTCACCAGCATAAAAATCACTAATATATGATGTAACATCTTGAAAAACGCTCATAGGAACCCCATTAACCTTCACAATAATATCTCCTGCTCTAAGCCCTGACTTAACAGCAGGTGAACCTGGATAAAGAGAGGCAATAATTGCAGCTGAAACATCATTACTTTCAACCCCCAAGCTTTTTAGCACCTCAGAATCTCTTGTCTTTAACGGATAAAAAGAAATTCCAAGCCAAGCCGATTCTATTTTTTTACCTTTAAGGAAAAAATCTACAGTACTTTTAATATTGTTAACAGGAATTGCAAAGCCTAGCCCAATATTTCCACCAGAATTTGAAGCTATCCAAGCATTAATTCCAATAACTTCACCTTTTATATTTACAAGAGGACCACCTGAATTACCCCTGTTGATTGCAGCATCAGTTTGAATAAATAAATTTCTTGATTGCAAATTAGGATTTGCAGAACGTTGCAACCCACTTACAATACCTGCTGTAACTGTAAAACTAAATTGAAAAGGACTGCCTACTGCCATAACCCAATCGCCTATTTCAAGCTTATCACTATCTCCAAGATCAGCTACTTTAATAGTTGCGTCATCACTTTCAAAGCTAATAAGAGCAATATCTTTTTTTTCATCTTTACCAATTAACTTAGCCTTATGCTTTTTCTTGTCGTAAGACACAACTTCAAGTTCAGTCGCCTTATCTACTACATGACTATTCGTAACCACATAAAATAATGATTTTTTTTGAGAATCTCTACCAATTATTACTCCAGACCCTGCCCAATTGCTTTTTCTCTCAGAATCAAATTCTGGCATATCAAAAAAGAAAAATGGAATAGGGAAGCTCTGCTTAATTACCCCTGTTGCATGAACTTCCACAGATGATGGTAAAATTTTCTTGGAAACTTCCCTAAAAGAATCTTGTAAAGCTTGTACTGTATTATCCTTTTCTTCTGCAAAAACAATGTTGCTTCTATTAGAATCTAAATAATGCATTCCAATAAAAAACCCAATACCCAAAGCCAAAAAACTGAGAATAAATCCAGAAAAAAACTTTTTTTCCACTTTTATAACCTCCACATAATTACTTGATTTTACAAATAATATTTAAATATTTGATTAATTGAAAATTTAAACTTCACTTAAAATTAAAGGCAATCCATCAACAACAGCAACAGTATGCTCAAAATGAGCAGAATAACTAAGATCAGATGCAAAAACAGTCCAACCATCACTTTTTATTGAAACCTCGTGCCCTTTTAAGTTTACCATAGGCTCAATAGCCAAAACCATACCCTCTTGAATTCTAATATTTTTAAAAAAAGGAGCATAATAATTTGGAACACTTGGTTCTTCGTGAAGTTGAAATCCAACACCATGACCTGTATATTCTCTAACTATTCCAAACCCAAACGGTTTTATATAACTTTCTATTGCCTTTGATATATCTAAAATTCTATTTCCCACTTTCATTTCAGCAATACCTTTGTAAAGAGAGGTATTTGTAACTTCTAAAAGCTTATCAATACTAGAATCCACATTTCCCACTTTAAAAGTTTTTGCCATATCGCTATAAAACCCATCAAGAATAACCCCACAATCAATACTAATAATATCCCCATCAGCTAATTTTCTTTTTCCGGGAATGCCGTGAATAACCTCTTCGTTAACAGATGCACAAATAGTGCCTTTAAACCCACGATATCCCTTAAAAGCAGGCTTAGCTCCATTTTTAATAATAAAATCATAAGCTATCAAATCAAGTTCCTTAGTACTAATACCAGGAATAATATTTCTCTCAACTTCTAACAAAGTAAGCGCCAACAAGCTCGCTGAAGCTTTTATTTTTTTAATCTCATTTTTAGATTTCAATCTCAGTTTAGTCAAAATTCAACTTCCTTTCTCTAAGTGTATCTATCATATTTTTATAAAGCCTTCCTTCATCAGTTTCGTAAAAAGAATAAGAAGCTAAAATAGACTCTTTGCCTTTTTCCATTTTTCCCAAATAAAGATAATTAATTCCTTGTTTTAAGTAAATTTTTGATACAAGCTCATGTTCATAGTCAGTGCTAGCATCTTTATCATAAAAACTACTAGGCAATAAAGATATTCCTTTATTAAAATATCTTTCCGCTTCTTTATAATCTTTTTCAGAAAAGCTCAAAACTCCAAGATTATAATAAATTCCAAACATATATTTTTGAGATTTATTGTCAAAAATTATCTTTTTTGAACTAATAAAATCTCTTTTAAGGAAATAATAATAAAATTTATAAAAATTATACCAATCTTGTTTATTTTCAGAAAAATTATAAATTCTAAAAAATAAATCCAAGTCCTTTAAATCTGAATAAAGCAGTAAATTCCAAGCTAAAAATTGAGCAATACTAGAATTGTACTCTGTCTTGTAAAATAGTCGCCACAAATAAGATTTTTTTGCCTCATACTTAGAATTTGCATAATTTAATGCAAAATAAAGTTTAAAAAATAACGGGTCTTCTTTGTAATTAGCTATAATTTCATTGGCTTTAAAATAATTTTTAATTCTAAAGTATATGTTTGCTAAATAATAACTTATTATCTTACTCTCTTTAAACATCTCATTAGCCTTATTTAAATAAGAAATTGCTCTTTTATAATCATTCTCACTATTAGCTATGAGTGCAAGATTTAAATAAACAAGAACATTATAATCAGGAAATCTTGTATAAAGCTTTAAATATTCATTCTTAGCATTCTTAATATCTCCTTTTTTAAAATAAGCATCGGCAAGCAAAAAAAGCAAGGTGGGGTCTTCTTCATTTTTAATGGACTTAAGATTGGAAATTGTAAAATCCAAATCATTAAGATTATATGAAATATACGCAAGCTCTTTTAAAAAATTTTTATCTTCTTTGATTTTTAAAAGTATGCGCTTAGCAGCATCTATGTTTTTTTTCTCTATATATAAAAGCATTGCATTTATTAAAAATGCATTATTTTTAAGATTTAAACCTATCTCTTCAAAAATGCGAGCATCCCTTTCTTTATAGATTTTATCAATAAATTTGTTAAAATTTAAAATCTCATTATCTGCGCTTAAATTTTTAATAAAAACTTCATCATAAAGACCTTGATACTCTTCACTATTTAAAAGATATTGATTTGCAATTCTATAAGCATCTTTTAAAAGCCCAATTTTAAGCTTAGAATAAACTTCTAAAGCTCTTAGTTTCAAATTCCCCGGCAAAACCTTAACACCAAGATTTACTATATCCCCCATAAGATAATAGTCGCCTGTATTTAAAGCCCAAAGTTTAGCTCTTTTAATAAGAGATAGCCATTTAAATTCAGTATTAGCATAATACGATGAAAATAGCATTGCTTTTTTAGCATCAGCAAATTTTTTTTTATCAATATAAAAATCAATTCCTATAATAAGCTTGCTAAAATCTTTCTCACCCTTTAAAAGGTATAAAATATTAGGATCAAAATAGAAATAAAAACCCCCTAAAAAAACCGATAATAAGAATAATAAAATGAACACTAAAGTTTTATTTTTTTTCAATACAACTCTCCATATTTTTCAATAAAGCATCAAGTATACCATTTATAAACTTGTAAGAGTTTTTACTGCCATATTTCTTGGCAATCAAAATTGCCTCATCAATTACAGCACGTTTTGAACTTTCAAAATTTTGGAACTTCAAAGAATAGACACCCATTCTAAGTATTGCAAGATCAACCTTGTCCATACGATCTAAGGACCAATTCAAAGAAATATCCCTAATCAAACTATCAATATAATCTAAATTATCAAAAGTGCCATTTACTAAAGAAGAATAAAACGACTTAATAGATTCATTTTCTATGTCTAATCCTTTATCCTCAATATTAAAAATATCAAAAATATCGTCCATTGCGCTTTGATTAATATCAATGCTATAAATCTTTTGAAAAGCCAAAACTCTAACTTCATGCATTAAATCCATACTAAAATTATATAAATAAAAATATGTTTTATTTTAGACTAGAGTCCAAGATTTGTATATTTGCAGACTTATTGAGCTTACCATACATATCTTGCTGCACCTGAACAACAATTTGCTGTTGCTGAACATTAATCATGTTATTTTTTATTGCATCTTTGACAATCAAATCCGCAGTAGGAGATACTTTATCATTCAAGCCTAAAAATCTCTGAGCATATTTTTCTGTAACTTTAATAATATGAAACCCTTCCTTTGAAGCAATAGGCGAAGATATATCACCTTTATTAAAATTAAAAACCTCTTTCACAAAATCGGCTCCAAGAAGATTTTGAGCATTTTGATCGCCCCTTGACAAAAAGCCAAGATCGCCATTTTTAGCCTTAGAAGACTCATCATTTGAATATTTTCTTACAGCTTCTTCAAAAGTAATTTTTTTTGATCTTATTTGGCTTAATATATTCTTTGCTTGATCTAAAACATCTGATCTTTTTTTATCTTTAGTAGAAAAAAATACATGACTAACTCTTGAAATATCAGGATTTACAAATTTAGTTTTATTAGCCTCATAATATTCAATAATTTCTTTCTCGCTAGGAGTTTTAACTTCAGAAAACTTGGGTTGAGCTTGCTTTAAAACAAGTTTTTGGGAAGACAGAGATCTTTTCATTGAAGACAAAAGCTCGCCCCAATTTGTACCTTGTTTTTCTATCATCTGCTTGATTTGTTCATCAGTAAAATTTACAAGCCCAAATTGAGTTCTAATTGTTTGCATAACCTCATCATCTGAAATTTTAATTCCCTGTTTTGAAGCCTCTTGGCTAAAAAGAACATCTGCTATTAAAACTTGCAAAACTTGCTTTTTCTCAGCAGCAGTCAAGTCTCTACCTTGGGTCTTTTTAAATATATCAACCTTAGAGTCAAAACCGGTTTTAGTAATAATTTCATTTTTATATAAATTAATAATAGCAACAGGAGTATTTTGAGCAAAAGAGTTAATCCCCACAGTTCCCAATATTACCAAAAATAAAAAACTCTTCATAACATAACCTCGTATTAAAGAATCACTTACCCACTAATTTAACAAAATTTTACATTTAAATCTAGTTAATAAAACATTTTCATCTATACAAAAAACTAGAAATTCCTTGTCCGCCGCCAACACAAATAGCTGCTATCCCTTTTGTTTTATTATTCATTTTCATAGAGCGAGAAAGTGTTAATAAAATTCTTGAACCACTAACTGCAAATGGATGCCCCAAAGCAATAGCACCGCCATTTACATTAATAATATCGCTAGTTATATTGTATTTTTCAAACAAAGCCTTTTCAATGCTTAATGCTTGAGCTGCAAATGCTTCATTCACCTCAATCAAATCTATTTCACTAGGGTTTAAACTTAATTTACTAATAATACCCTCAATAGCCATATAAGCTCCAAAGCCCATATAAAGCGGATCAAGACCCACACTTTTAAATCCCCCAATATAAGCCAATGGGCTTACCCCTAAGCTTTTTACCCTTTCCTCACTTGCTAAAATTAAAAAACAAGCCCCATCATTTAAACTAGAAGAATTTCCAGCAGTTACTGTACCTAATTCTTTAAAAACAGGATTAAGAGATGCCAGCTTATTTAAAGTTAAATTATCTCTTATTTCCTCATCACTTGAGACAACCCTGCTAGAGTTGGTCTTTTTATCAAAAACAGTCAGAGGATAAATTTCATCCTCAAAATATCCAAGCTCTTTTGCCTTTAATGCCTTTGCATGAGAATTATATGCAAATTCATCTTGCATTTCTCTTGTTATTCTATATTTTTCTGAGAGATTTTCTGCCGTAAGCCCCATGGAAACAAAATTTAGAGAATCTATTAAGGCATCTTTTTGGATTGAATCTTCAATTCCAAAACTACCAAATTTAAGGCCATCAAATCTAATCTTTCTAGGCAATAAATAAGGAGAATTGGTTAGATCTTCTACCCCTCCAGCTAAAACAATATCATTGTCTCCAAGAGCAATAGAATTAAATGCAAGCTCCAAAGCCTTAAGGCCAGAACCACAAACTTTATTAACGCTAAATGCAGGCACAGTATCGCCTAAACTAGACCTTAAAGCAATTTGTCTTGCAATATTTTGGCCAAGTCCCGCAGATATTACATTGCCAATAATAACCTCATCCACTTCGCATAACTTATTTCTTGCAAGTAAAGCTTTAACAACTTTTGAAGATTCATCAATAATATCCAAACCCCTAAAAGAACCTCCAAACTTGAAATTAGGGGTTCTAAATCCATCAATAATAGCTACCTTTTTTATCACAACTACTCCTAAAGTCTTAGTAAACTTTATTGAATTATACAATACAATAATCGCTATAAAAACCAAGTTTATCTAATAAAAATAAACCATTTAACCTGAATTATTTAATAAACAAACTAAAATGCTATAATTTTAAAATGTGCTTTAAAAAAACATTTTTAATAATATTTATAATTTCTGCTTTAAAAGCTTATTCTTATAATTATGAAATTCAATACAAAAATGAAGGTATTGACAAATATTATTTTGAAATACTAAATGATGGATTCGGATTTTCATTAAGCGATTTTTTTGATGACTTGAGAAGTGGTTCTCTAATTTTCACCTATGTTTCAAAATACAATTTTATAATAAATTTAGAAGCACACATGTTAACTTTTAGGGGCTACAAAGACTCACCAAAATCTTTAATTAGTAGAGCAGACTTAATTGAAATAGGCTTCATGTATTATTTTCCAATCTTATTGCTAATTAATGGAAAAAATTTTGGAGAAATAAACTTGGGAATTGGAGTTAAAAACTTATTATTTGGAGACTGGGGAGGACATTTAATGCAAAGCATAATTCACCTCATTTTAAATCAACACCGTCCAATTCCAAATATAAAAAGCTACGATAGCTACAATTATAGAGGATTTTTAAGCTTTGCTCTAAATTATTCTTACATTAATTTTTTAAATTTAGAAAATTACGTGGACTTATCTTATTTTGCAGATTATTTTATCAAAAACAGTATTGGAATTACCTTAAAAAATGAAAATATTGGATTTGATATAAAACTTTATTCCCAAATTCAAAATCAAATAAAAAGCCTTAAAACATATTCAAAAATACAAGAAGCAGAAACAGGAATTGGAATAAATTATCAATTTTACTCTAAAAATTTTTTCATAACAAATAATTTAAACATTAAAAATTTTTCAACCAAAGAAAATTTCTTAAGCGTTGGAGGATTTGGAATAATAATCACACCTGAAGAATACACAAAAATACCAAAATTAAATAATGAATTTAATATTGTAAGTAATAATTTTTACTTTGGATTTGATATTATGGTCCCATTAAAAATAAGAAATTCATTATTTTATAAAATAAATGAAAACATCAACCATTACTTTTCAATATCAACAAATTATTACACTAATTATAATGAAACTAATAGCTTTACAAATCAATTATCATCAGGCATCATGTATGAATTTTTGCCCCAAAAAACATTCAATCCCTATATAATTTCGGGATTATTTTTTGCCTATAATCAAAATAACCAAGATATTAAAAGCATCTTCAGACCAATAAGAATAAAAAACATTCTCCAAGTTGGAATTGAAAATGAATTGGGATTTTTATTCAAAATGCTAAAATACCGCAACACCGAATATATTTTTAAAATATATTCAAAAGTTAGTTATATTCCTCTGGCTTATAACCTAGATGAAAAAAAATTGGAAAAACATTCTATTAACTTTAATTATTTAGGAATTGGAATAGTAGTCAAATAACAACATTAAATTAATACTGGTGGTCTTTGTTAACAAACTTAGTAATGTGTGGTAAAAATAATATATCTGCCCTACCCGTAGGACCATTTCTATGTTTTGCTACAATAACCTTAGTCTCTATTGGTTCTATCTCCGCAGAAGACTCAAATTTAAAATCCTTATCTCTGTGAAGTAAAATTACAATATCAGCGTCTTGCTCTAATGCTCCTGACTCCCTTAAACTAGCAAGATTAGGCTCGCGCCCTTCCGTATCTCTTGTAAGCTGAGATAATGCAACAATAGGAATCTCAAGCTCTCTAGCAAGCTCTTTGAGAGATTTACTAATCGAGGCAACTTGTTCATGTCTTGGAAGATTTTTTGTTTCAAAAGAAATCAGACTGATATAATCAACAAATATTATATCTATACCATAAAATCGCTTAAGCTTTCTAGCTTGAGTTGCTAAAGTTAGCAAACTAATATTGGGAGTATCTTCAATATAAAGCTCAGAATCGCTAATCTCATTTACAATATCATTTAGTAATTTTATCTCTTGTCCAGATAAAATGCTATTTTGAACTTTAAAGCTATCAATACAAGATTGAGAAGATATTATTCTTTTTATCAAAGCATCCGCTGTCATTTCAAGAGAAAAAAATCCTACTTTTTTCTTTCCCTCTTTTCTCAATGCTATAGCAGAGGCAATATTCAAGGCAAATGCCGTTTTACCGATACTAGGACGAGCACCAACTATAATAAAATCGCTGTTTCTAAACCCTCCAATAAGAGAGTCGACCTTTCTAAAGCCGCTTGGAATGCCAAAGTTTGCTTCTTTTTTCTTCATACTACGTTCATATATCTCATTATGAACACGTTCTGCAATAACTTTAGCATGATAGAGGTTTTTACTAGAATAATCCAACTCAATTGAAAGAATCTTCTGTTGAGATTCTTCAACAATCTCATTAACAGATTTTGTAGAATCATTTATATAATCATTAAGTTCTTTAGAAACATTTAAAATGCTTCTACGAACACTCTGTTCTTTTACAATTTTTGCATAAACATTTATAGTTCTATCTGTTGGCAAATAAACTGAAAGTGAATCTAAATAATCTGGCAAATTGATTAAATCTTTTTTAATCAAAAGTTGGCTTTTTGAAACATTCTTAGATACTTCTTCAAAAACGGTAATAGGGTCAATATTTTCCCTTTTTTCATAAAGCGAAACCATTGCTTTGAAAATCAACTTGTGAGTTTCATTGTAAAAATCATCAGCTCTTACATGAAAAGCAATTTGCTCTAACTTATCTGAATTATAAAATATACTAGAAATTACCGCTTTTTCTGCACCATCATTAAAAAGAAGTGCAGAATTTGAAAAAGCCGCTAAAGCCACAAACTAAACCCTTTCTCTTTCAGCTTGCTCATCTGTTTTATTTAACTTTTTATTTAAAGACTTTTTATCCTCTTGCTTTTTTTCTTTTTTTATCTCTACTTTAATAATAGAACTAATGCCTTCATAAAGCTTAATTGTCACATCATAAGTTCCAAAAGCCTTTAAAGTTCCATGATGTATATCTATCTTTTTTCTCTCTATATCAAAGCCAAGTTTTAAAAGTTCATCAGCAATATTTAAACTGTTAACACTATGAAACAATTTGCCAGAATCATTAGATTTCATAAAAAATTCTAATTTAACAAGATCAAGCTTAGATTTCAGATCGTTGGCCATTTGTTTTTTTGTTTCTTGCTTTTTCAATATTGATCTTCTTTTTTGATTAAAAATCTCAACATTATGTTTATTTGAAAAAACTGCAAAACCTTTGGGCAGTAAATAGTTTCTTGCAAATCCATCTTTTACCTCTACGGTATCTCCTTCTTTTCCAAGGTTAATAAAATCTTCCTTTAAAATTACTTTCATAATTACCCCCACAAATAATTATTTTTTTACAAAAGGCAACAAAGCCATATATCTTGCCCGTTTAATTTCTAATGCCAAGCGCCTTTGATGCTTAGCAGAAGTTCCAGTAATTCTTTTAGGTAAAATTTTACCTTGCTCGGTAATAAACTTTTTAAGAAAATCAAAATCCTTATAATCAGGATGTTTGCCAGAATCACAAAATTTACATGACTTTCTCTTAAAAAATCTGAAATTTGAATTTTTTTTAAAGCCATCTTGCTGATTTTCAAATCTTGAATCTCTTTGATTTGCATCTCTATCTTTATACATAAACTTAAACTCCATTAAAAAGGTATATCTTCGCTAAATTTATCATCAACAATATCAATATCCCTAACTACATCTTCTTTTTGATGGTTTGTCAAACTATTAATATCTGAATCTTGCATTTGAATAGTATTAGAGCCTGAACTAAACATTTGTAAATTATCTACAAATATATTTACCTTACTCCTCTTATCACCCGTATTCCTATCTTGCCAGCTTTCATATTTAAGAGATCCACTTACCACAACTTGTTTACCCTTTTTTAAATAATCGTTGAGACTTTCGGCTCTTTTTGAAAAAATAACACAATCAAAATATTGTGGGTAATCAATCCATTCATCATTTTTCTTCATTCTTCTATTATTAGCTAAAGAAAACCTAAGAATGGCCATGCCACTTTCTGTATAAGAAAGCTCAGAATCTCTTGTAAGCCTACCAGATAATACTAATGAATTAATATCAGCCATTCAAAAACCTCTTATTTTTCCTGAACATCTGTGCTTTCAGAACCTATTGGTGTTTCAACTTTAGAAGTACCTTTAAGACTGTCTTTGTCAATATTGTCTCTAAATTCTCTAAAATTTCTTCTTTTGATTTTTTTAGTATTGATCTTTCTAACTATTTTAACCAAAATCATATACCTAAGCAAGTTTTTAATTAACTTAAGCCTTGATTCAAGCTCTTTTAAATTATTACCTTCCATACTAAACTCTATTATTTCATAACGACCTCTAGCTTGTTTTTTGATAGGATATTCTAAGGCTCTCTCTCCAATAAAATTGCTAACAATATCAGTTGCACTAAAAAATTCTAAAGATTTTTTAACCTCTTCTAAAGAACCTTTATATTCAATCTCTTCACTTTTAAACAAAAAACATGCCTCATATCTTTTAATCATTACTAAAACTCCTTATGGTCTATCGCATTGCAAAATATGCAACAAAGGCTACTTAGTTAGTATATAAAAGAGACTAATTTTTTTCAACAATAAAAACTTTTTATAACATACAAAAGGTAACTAAAAAATAATCTTAAACCTCAATCTTCTTCTAATTCGCTAAGCTTATATGTTTTTCCCGATTTACCTTGATTTTCAAGTTTTTTGTCTTCTTTTATTTCAATATAAGTTTTAAAACCCTTTTTTACATTATCAACTGCAACCATAACACTAGCTTCAAAAAGACTCTTTGGAGAATAGGTATCAATAGCTTTTTTAATATAATAAACATTAGACCCATAAAAGAGCTGTACCTTGCCATTAACAAGCACTACCTTAAGAACTCCAGCCTCTTTAAGTAAATCATTATTAACAAGCTCATTATTAACAATATCTACATGCAATCTTGTAGAACAAACATCAAGTTTTGTAATATTATCAAATCCGCCAAGACCTTGAATTAAAAGATGAGCAATCCCCAGACTCTCTAACTTGCCTTCTTGACCTTCAAAAAATGGATCATCTGCAACAAATATTTGGAAATCAAAATATCTATAAAGCCAACTAAAAGTAAAATAATAAAGAGTAAAAAAGATTGCCCCTAAAGGTACTACACTGATCCAATTTGTCTTAGAATTTCCTTGAAGTATTCCAAACATAAAAAAATCCAAAAATCCAGTAGAAAAGCTATCGCCAATCGTAACATTAAAAAAATTAGCAAGCAACAATGCAAATCCCGAATAAGTGGCATGAACAAAATAAAGCAAAGGTGCTGTAAAAATAAATAAAAATTCTAAAGGCTCAGTTATTCCTGTTAAAAAAGATGTCAAAGCTCCAGATAAAAGAAGCGCTGCAACCTTATTTTTATCTTCATGAACAATCCCCTTGTAAACCCCTAATGCTGCTCCGGGCAGTCCAAACATAATAGAAATATAAAATCCGCTGCTAATCTTGGCAAAGCCTGATGAAAATTTACCAAGTGATGGGTCTAATAACTGAGCATAAAATATATTCTTAAGACCTCTGACAGTATTGCCATTAACAATCTCTACCCCCCCCAAAGAAGTAAACTCAAAAGGAAAAGATAAAATAGAATGCAATCCCAAAGGCAATAACAACCTATTTAAAAATCCATAAAGAAAACTGCCAAAATATTCAAACCTAAAAACAAACAAACCTAAAGATGCAATTAAATCGTCAAAACTTGACCAAATCAAACAAAAAAATATAGCCAAAAAAACACAAAAAGGCAAAATTATTACTATAGGAATAAAATGGCACTCTGAAAAAAAAATAAAAGGTTTGGGTAGCTTCATATTATAAAATTTGTTATGCAAATAGCCAACTACAAGCCCTACTGCTAAAGAACCTGCAATTCCTGTATTTAAAGTTTGAACACCCAAAAAATTTATACGCCCCACAGAAGACATTGTTTCTGCTTCAACAAGTCCTGAGAAAGTTTCAATAAAATAATTTCCAGTAATATTAAATGTTAAATAACCAATAAGGCCCCCTAAAGCAGCTGTTCCTTGCCCAATTCTTGCAACTCCAATAGAAATTCCAATAGAAAAAATTAAAGGCATATTGAGAAGAATAGCATTACCTATAGCCTTCATTAAACCTAAAATATTTTGAATAAAAATTTTATCAACATAAACAACACTAGAAGAATTTGAAAATACAGATCCAATACCAACTAACAAACACGAAACTGGTAAAATAGAAATAGGCACTCGTAGTGCTTTAGAAAATTTTTGCAAACTTGAAAAGTTAATTATTTTAATAAAATTAATCATGCTAAGCCTCTCCAATGCTAATTTCAGCAAACACTATTTATTATAAAGCTTTTTTTGCAAAAAAAAAACTTTACCCATCAAACAAGCCAAATAATAAGACTGGATAAATCAAGTAAGATTTAATTTGATCTTGAGAAAAACTTACAATTAAAGTAATGTATTATATATTTTTATAAATAAATGATAAAACAACGGAGGTAAAGATGTGCTTTAAAGAAAACAAACTTAAAAATCATTCGTTAAGCGATGTTAATACAAGCAAAATACCAAAAAATGAACTCTTTAGTTCAATATCGCATCTTTTTGGAATTATTTTGTCTGTTATTGGAACAACAATTCTTGTTACAATATCTACTCTTAAGAAAAAAGATTTACATATACTTGTATTCTTTATTTACGGATTTTCAATGACCTTATTATATGTAATGAGCACTCTTTACCACATATTCCCAAAAGGAAGCAAAATAAAAAAAATATTTAGAAAATTTGATCATATTTCAATATTTATTCTAATAGCAGGAACATATACTCCTGCATGTGCAATTCTTGTACCAAACAAGTCGGGGCTAATAATCTTATGTATAGTGTGGAGTCTGGCTATAATTGGAATCATTTTTAAAGCAATATTTACAAATAGCCCTGGGTGGCTTAATGGATCTATATTTATAATCATGGGGTGGATTATCCTTTTTAAAATTAATCCCATCTACAAGGCCCTTAACGGAAAAGGATTTTTTTGGCTAGTTTTTGGTGGAATTGTATATACAATAGGCGGAATAGTATACATATTAAGTAAAAAATTTAATCCAATAATTAACATGAAAATGCATGATGTATTTCATATATTAATAATAATCGCATCAGCATCTCACTTTTGGCTTATGCTAAAATACATTTCTAATTTTTAATATTTAATTAAAATATATTTAAAAAACCTTTCAAATCGTTAAAAAGGCCCAAACCAAAAAGAAACATTCCTAAAAAAATACCAAAGCTATAAAAAGAATAAATGGTTTTGGCCTTAAATCTTTTTCCACGTAAAAGTTCAATAAAGCTGATAAAGATTTGTCCCCCATCAAAAACAGGTATTATAATAAAAAACAGATTCATACCAGCAAGAATTAAACTCAAGAAAGAAATGCTATTAATCCAATACAATAACCCCAAAGAATAAGATGAAGAAAGTATACTTACAATTCCAACAGGGCCTGATACACTCTTAGAAGTATTTAAAAAATTTGTTATTAATAAAAAAATAGAATACAAAATGTCTTGCAAAGTATTTACAACCTTAAAAAAAGAATTTTTAATGGCACTTGAAACATTTTCTACTTTAACTATCCTTTTTAAAGGTGGTGAAAAATATATGCCAATAATCTTATTTTTATCATGAAATACTAATTTTGAAGAAAAAATCTCTCCATTTCTAGAAAACTTAATCTCTACAACATCCGAATTTAAATTCTTAAGAAAATCATCTAAATCTCTTTTATTTTTCAAAAGAATATTATCAATGCTAATTATTTCGTCACCCGATTTCATTCCCGCAATCTTAGCAGGAGAATTTAAAACCACATCTGCTATTACAAGATCAACCCAGGGTCCAATTTCTTTTAAAAAATCTTGCAAACTAATAGTCTCTTCAAAAGTAATATTTTCATTTTCTCTTAAAACATCAAAAGTAACTGTAGATTTTCCATCAGGAATAATTTTTCTCAAATCAGAGAAATATTCAATTTTTTTATTATTAACCTTTAATATAACATCACCATCTCTAAATTTATCTTTTAAAAAAGAATCTTTATTAAAAATACTAACCCTTGAAGAATAATCAAAATACATAACACCCATCATACTTATAAAAATGAAAACAACAAATGAAAAAATCAAATTAAATAAAGGACCTGCAAAATATATTAAAATTTTTTTAAAATGTGAAATTCCAAACAAAGAATCTTTATCTGCTTCTAATTCTTTATTTGCTTTAAGTTCCTTTTCTAAGTGATCAAACCCCTTAAGCTTACAATATCCTCCTAGAAGGATTGGAGAAAGTCTATACTCAGTATTATTAATTTTAAACTTTAATATGCTAGGGCCTATACCCACAGAAAAAACTTCAACCTTAACTTTAAAAAGTTTAGCAAATAAAAAGTGCCCTAGCTCATGAATAAATATTATAAAACTAAGAGCCAGCACGCTAAAAAGAATATACATAAATTCCCTCCAAAAATCACTAAGATAAGTATAAATAAAATATTGGGCCTGTTAAAAGAAAAGAATCAATAGAATCAAGGGCCCCACCTCTGCCAGGAATGATTTTCCCAGAATCTTTTACTCCAGCACTTCGTTTTAGCCCAGATTCAAACAAGTCGCCAATAATGGTAAAGACTCCAATCAAAATGCCAAAAATAATAGATTCTCCATAGCTTAAATTTATTAATCTAAAAACTACAGCAAATATAGCAGTAAACACAGAAAACAAAATGCCCCCAAAAAAACCCATTAATGTTTTATTTGGACTAATAATAGTGGGGCGATAACTGTTTTTCCCTAAAAAATAACCAAAAAGATATGCAAAAGTATCGTTTCCACTTACCATAGCAAAAAGTATTAACATTAAAAATGGCGCCTTAGGCAAAGTTGTAATAGAAACTGTAAAAGACATTAATGTCCCAGGATATATAAGTATAAAAAGTATTGAAGTTGCTTGAGACAAAAAATTTCCAATCTCATGTTCTTTAATAAACACCAAATTAACAATCCAATTGCTAAAAACTAACGCTATAGCCAGGTAATATATTACATTCATACCTAAATAAAAAACATTAAAATGAATATACGTTAAAATTGGGGGAACAAGCCCTAAAAAAAAAGATAATATACTAGAAAGTCCTGATGATTTGAATTTTAATTTTATTAAATCATTAACTTCTTTTGCCGCAAAACCACTAAATATAAAAATTAAAATATTAAGGAATAAATAATTTTTAAAATCTAAAAATATTAAAAATAAAATCAAAGGAACAAAAAATAAAAATGTTCCCAACCTTGCAAAAAAAGCGAATCTCTTGGCATTACTCAACAAATCATCTCCCAAAATTTCTTCTTCTAAATTGGAAACATTCCAAATCCTTGCCATATCTATTGTCATAATATTCAGGCCACAAAACATTTGAAAAAATTAATTCAGAATAAGCAATCCTCCATAAAAAAAAATTACTTATTCTAATATTTCCACCTGTACGTATTAAAAGATCAAGATCGGGCAATTCTGGATTGTCCAAAAAATTGGAAAAAGTATTCTCATCTAAAGACTCTAAATCAAAATCGCTTAAAACAAATTTTTTAACAGCTCTAACTATTTCATTACGGCCCCCATAATTGATTGCCAAATTTAAAATAAGGTTGTTGAAATTTTTAGAAAAGCTAATAGAATCTTTTATAGAACTTTTTACTTCTTCACTTAAAAATTCAACATCTCCTGAAACTATTATTTTTATTCCATTTTTTTTGTAAAAATTAAATTCGGTTCTCAAATAGTTAGCAATTAAAAACATTAACTTTTCTATCTCACAGTCATCCCTTTTCCAATTCTCAGTAGAAAATACATAAAAGGATAAATATTTAATACCCATCTTTAAAGAATGCTTAACTATTTCTTTTGCTCTTTTAAGGCCCTCTTTATAACCCTCCAAAGAAGACAATCCTTTATTTAAAGCCCACCTTCTATTGCCATCCATAATGATTCCAACATGACCTGGAAGAGAACCTTTATTCATGGGCTTAAGCTTCCATTATTTCTTGAATTTTAGATTCTAAAATAGAATCTATCTTTTTAATATAAATATCTGTAGATTTCTGAATATCATCTAAAATTCTTTTTAAACTATCCTCAGTGATTTCAGATTCTTTTTCTTGCTTTTTAATCCTGTTGTTTAAATCCTGTCGTATATTTCTAGTTGAAATTTTATGTTCCTCTGCTATTTTTTTAGCATGCTTTACAATTTCTTGCCGCCTTTCACTGGTTAAAGTTGGAACCTTAATTCTAATAACTGAACCATCACTTGAAGGGTTCATAGAAAGATCAGAATTAAGTATGGCTTGCTCTATTTTATTCAAAATACTTTTATCCCAAGGCCGAATAACAACAAGCCTTGCCTCAGGAATTCTAATACTTGCTACCTGAGTTATGGGTGTTCTTCGATCGTGGTATTGAATACAAATTTTATCAAAAATATTACTACTAATTCTACCTGTTCTTAACGTTTTATATTCATTATCAAGTGATAAAAGAACTTTGCTCATCTTTTCATCTAGAAAAGCCTTATAATCCTCCATATAAACTACTCCTTGCTGATAAAAAGCAGCGCATTATCTACCCTATTCTCAAATACTTAAACTCAACTAATTCTATCTTGCTTGAAATTGCTTTTGAAATCTCTTCTAGCATTTCCTTTACAGTGATTTTATCATTTTTTACAAAACTTTGTTCAAGAAGAGAAATCTCAGCAAGATGTTTTTTAATTTTTCCCGCAACTATACCTTTGACTATATTTTCTGGCTTACCGCTAGATTCTAATTGTTTAGCAAATATCTCTTCTTGCTCTTTAATATAATTTGGACAAACATCATCATTTCTCAAATAAACAGGAGCAAAAGCAGCTACATGCAAAGCTAAATCCATAGCAAAATTTTGAAACACTTTATCTTCAGTTTTAGAAAAATCATCTACTTTTAATTTAACTAAAACACCTATCTTAGATTGTTCACCATGCAAATAAATTTTTACAAATTCATTAGATTGAATTTCAGTAATAAAAATTTTTTTAACCTGAATATTTTCTTTTATTGTAGCTGCTAAATTTTTAAGCTCTGACTCTTGAAAAGTAGTTAAAGAATTTTTTCCGCTTTCTACTAATTCCTTAATTAAAGAATTGCCCAAATTAACAAAATTATGATTTAAAGCAACAAAGTCTGTTTCACAAGAAACAAGCAAAAGCCCAGCATGAACATTGTTTGAATATGAGAATACTCTACCTTCTTTTGCATCTCGGTCAAGTCTTTTCTCAGCAGATGCGATTCCCATTTCTCTAAGTTTCTTTTTAGCTAATTCAAAATCTCCACAAGCAGCAGACAAAGCTTTTTTACAATCTCCAAAACCAGCATTGGTTTCTTCTCGAAGCTTTTTTACATCTTGAGGACTAATAATGCTCATAAATTACTCCCCCCTTTCTTCAATAGAATCACTTTTATCATTTTTAATTTCAATTTCTTTCATCAAATCTTCTTCATTTAAATTTTCAATTATTTGAATACCAACCTCTTTATCACTTTCTAAAATAGCATCGGATATTATTTTGGTAAACAAAGCTACAGAACGAATCGCATCATCATTACCAGGAATTGGACAATCAATAACATCTGGATTACAATTCGTATCAACCACAGAAATAATAGGGATCTTTAATTTTCTAGCTTCATTAATAGCTATCTGCTCTCGATTAGGATCAATGATAAAAATAGCACCAGGAAGTGTTTCCATATCCTTGATACCTGTTAAATTCTTAGCTAATTTTAATTTTTCACGATTAAGCTGTGAAATCTCTTTTTTACTTATCATATCAAAAGTTCCATCAACTTCCATCTTTTCTAGCTTTTTTAATTTTTGAACAGATTTTCTAATCGTATTAAAATTAGAAAGCATGCCCCCAAGCCACCTATTGTTCACATATGGCATATCACTTCTTCTTGCTTCTTGTTCTATTATCTCGCTAGCTTGCTTTTTAGTTCCAACAAAAAGCACCTTTTTACCATCTTTTATTACCCTTTGAACAAGCTCATAAGAATCTTTAATGCCCTGTAAAGTCTTTTGAAGATCTAAAATATGTATTTCATTTCTCTCAGAAAAAATAAATCTTTTCATCCTAGGATCAAGCCTTTTTACTTGATGGCCAAAATGAACCCCGGCCTCCAACAAGCTTTTCATCGTAACAATTGCCAAATCAACCTCCTATTATCCTTCTCTTTTACTCACCATGAAAACACACGGCGGAAATTATTCCCTCTTTTATAAGAATATAATAAAACAATCCAATTAATAAGTCCACCTATTAAAAATAAACATCATTCTCTTTAATAAAATTATTAATAAATTTTTTTAATAAAAAATATTAAAAGCAGAAATTAATATCTAAATCTTTAAAAAATGATTATTTTACAAATCGTTCTTATTTCTTTCAGAGAATTTAATCAAACCTATTAAAATAACTGACCCCAAAATAGGAAACAAATAAAGAATAAGATCTATTTGTCTTTCATAATAATCTGAATAGAAAAAAGGGATAAAAAATAGAAATACAATTCCGCCTAAAAAACTTATTAAATAAACTACTAAAAACTTAAAATTCAATATGTTTAAAAACATAACAAAAAAGCTTACCAAAAAAGAAATAACAATGTTTGTTAAAATCAAATGAGAAAAAAATACTATCATGCTCCCCCTTAAAAACAACTAATTAGATAAACTAAATCCCGACAAATCCCCAAGATTAATAAGAACACTATAAGCATCATCAACAATGCTGCCCACACTCATAACAAAAATTGCCAAATTATACTTAGGGGCAATATCTTTTGTAAAAAAATCGTCATTTATATGTTTTAGATCAATTGGCCTTTTCTCTTTGTCTGAAAAATTAGACTTTTTAATAGATTTTGAAAAACCTATATATTTCCCTTTGTCAATATAGGACCTATATATATTTTTCTTCTCAAGAATAACAGATGAAGAAGTGTTTCCATTTCTCACAATAATGAAAGCCTCACCGGGAACATCTTTTCTTAATTCTCCAAAGTTTATTTCAAAATATAAAGGCAATTTATTATCGACCCATTCTTTATTTAATTTAAAAACAGGTTTACCTGAATAAATAGTAGAACTCAAATTTATTTTATAAAACCCTCTATTATTAAATTCACTAACATTGTCAAAAACACCCTTTAGGGCTTCAAAATCTTTTTCCACGCTTTTTTGGAAACTGCTTACGTGATAATTAGCACCTTCTGGATAAAACTTGTAATATATATCAAAACCTCTTAATTTACCAGCTGCTTGATTAGAAAAATAACCTGCTGGTAAAAAAAAAGCCACAGAATCTCTTGAAATTCTATTATCAACTTTTTCTGGTGAAGGAAGTATTAAAATATTGTCAAGACCACAGCCAAAAAACCCCATACAAAATACAAAATATAAGATAAAAAAAATTATAAAACCTCCCCCAAAAAATATAAATTAATTTTGCTTAAGTTCTAAAATTTTATTATTTGCTATATTTATATATAAATTATTTTCATACGGAAACTTAACAATCTCTTCATATACTTTTACAGCAAGATCCTTATCTTTTTCTTCAATCAATATTGCCTTACTCAAAAGAGCTCTTACCTTTAAAAAATCCAAGCTAGTACTATTAATAAGATCCTCATAAACTAATAAAGCATCTTCTTTTAATCCCATTTTTTCATAAACTGCAGCTTTATTAAGAAAAGCAATCTCACTTTCAATACCTTTTACCTTAATAACAATATCTAAATCTTTAATAGCCTCATCATACTGTGCTTGACTTTGCAAATAAACAGCTCTGGCCAAATAAAACCTTGAAATAAAATAAGATGAAATTTCTTTTTCCTTTAAAATAAGTTCCTTTATCCTAAGAGATATTTTTTCCCTCTCTTTGATATCATTTTCTTTTAAATAATCATTTAAATCCTTTTCAAGATTTTCTACTATTTCTCCACCACTCTTTATATAATCTTTACCCAAAGAATTATAAATAATAATAATAGATACAAACACAAAAATAATAGCAATAAAGAAAACTAAAAGTTTATTCTTAGCCATTACTCATCCCTCTTTAGTAAATTTTCAAATGGCTTATAAGATTCCTCATCATTGCCCTTAAATAAATAAGAAGAAATCTCTTCTCTTGATCTTTGATTTTCATACTCCCTATAAGAGAGCAACACTGACTTGTCTTTAGAATCAATGCTTGTTATTACCACTTTAAGCTTATCTCCAACGCTTAATTTCTCAAAAGTTTCTAAACTAGATTCTTTTGTATCTCCTAGTTGAATTTTACTAATAAATCCCATTATTTTATTATAAACTCTTACTTGAAAGCCTTTTGACTTTTTCTCTACAATTTCAACTTCAATAGCATCGCCTTTTTTATAACTTTTAGAAAAATCTTCCCAAGGGCTCTCTTCTAGCTGCTTGATTCCTAATCTAACATTTCTCTTTTGCCTGTCAACCTCAAGCACTTTCCCATTTACTAAATCACCTATCTTGAAATATTCTTCAGGATCAACCTCTTCAAGCCAAGAAATATCAAACTTACTAACATAAGCATCTATACCTTCTTCAATATTTACAAAAGCGCCTGTTTTTGTAACATTGATAACAACTCCTTGAATAACTCTCCCAATAGGATATTTCTCAGTTAATCTCTCCCAAGGATTTTCATTAATCTGTTTAATACCTAGCGATATTTTTTGATTCTCTTTATCTATCTCTAAAATCTTAACTTCTACAATCTGACCAAGCTTTACTAATTCTTGAGGACTTTTTATTACTCTTATCCAAGAAAAATTACTTATATGTAAAAATCCTGACAATTCGCTGTCAAGTTCAATAACAGCCCCAAAGGGTAAAATTTTTACAACTTTCCCTTTTACAATGCTATCAATTTTATATTTAATATCCACAGAATCCCAAGGATTTGCTTTTAAGGCCTTAAGGGATAATTCCATTTTGCCTGTTTGTGGATTTATCTTAATAATTTTCAACTTTAATTTATCACCAACTCTAACGAAATCTTCAATATTTTCAACTTGATTAAAAGCAATATTTCTTTTATGTAAAATTCCTGTAACAAAATTTTTAATTTTTACAATCGCACCATATTCTGTAATACGCTCAACCACGCCATCAACCACATCGTCTTCATTATAAGAACTTACTAGCTCTATTCTCTTAGCAAGATCTTTTTCTTTTTCTAAAGTGCGCCTATCAAGAATAAGTCTCAAACCGTCTGCTTCACTTGCTTCAAGGATATAAAATTCAACAATAGACCCTCTTTTTAATTTCTCATCCTTAGATTTAGAGCTTAAATAAAAAGGCATAAAGCCAGAAACATTTTCATTAATTTGAATCTTATAGCCATTTGGAAGCTCAACCAACACCTTGCCTTTAATTACTTTTTTATTTTGAATATATTCATATACTTTATCTTTAAAATTTAAAGAATCAAGCTTTTCAACACTCAAAATAAGACCCAATTCTCCACCTATTCTTGCAACGATTGCTTCAAGTTTATCACCAATTTTGGGAACATTTTCAAATTCTTCAATCTTGATAAAGCCTTCCGATTTATAACCAATATCTACTAGAACATAATCCTTCATAATATTAACAACCGTCCCAGAAACACGACTTCCAAGCTCTACTCTTTCAAGCACTTTCAAATAATTTTCTTGTAAATCTTTTTGATTTTCCATTCTCACCTCTCTCTTACTTTTTTCAAATTAAACTTTTCTATTATAATATTACATACATCGTCTAATCCTTTATAGCTTGTATCAAGGTAAAAAACCCCTTTTGATAATTTCAACTTACCATATTGTTTTCTCTTGTCAACATCATCTCTTCTTTTAAGAGTACGCTCTAATTCTTCTAAAGTCTCATTCCCATTTCTTTGTTTATATCGCCTCAAAGCTCGAACTTTAACAGAAGCATCAAGATATATTTTAAATTCAGATTCTGGAAAAACTACAGTAGTAATATCTCTACCTTCTATTATATAATTATCATCGCTAAATTTAACAACCTCTCTTAATTTTTTATTCACAATGTTTCTTATTCCAACATAAGAAGAATAAAAAGAAACTTGAAAATCAATCTTATCGTTTAAAATTTGACTTTCTACATTCTCTCCATTAAGCAAAAAGGTGGAATTATTAAAACTTATATCATTCTCAAGAATCAAATTTAAAAGACTACTCTCACTAATAAAATCGCAGCTACTCATAATAGATCTTTGAGCAATTAAAGTTATTATTCTATAAAGATGACCAGAACTGATAAATTTATAGTGCAGCTTCACACCAAGCTCTCTTGCAATTGAACTTTTTCCTGATGCCGAAGGCCCATCAATTGCTATTATCATTTAACTTCTCCAGCCTGGATTTCAACCTATTTATCTTAGCCAAAGGAACAATTTTTACTTGACCTTCCTTTAAACTATCCAAATTAATATTGCCAATTCTAATTCTATGAATTTTTTTTAAAAAAATATTTTTACTTAAAAACACTTTTCTTATTTCCCTATTTTTTCCTTCATCTAAAATCAATCTAGCAGAATTTTTATTTAAAATTTCATAAGATTTTAATTTAAAAAATTCTTTTTTTACCTTTATACCCGATTTAAAAAAAATAAGCAAATTTTCATCAATATCTTTTTTTGATTCAATAATATATTCTCTTTCAACTTTTTGCCTTGGATGAATAATATCGTTTGCAAATTTACCATCATTAGTGAATAATAAAAGTCCAGAGCTCTTAAAATCAAGTCTACCAATTGAAAACACACGCTCTTTAAATAAAGGCTGAACTAAAGATATTGCCAGCTTTCTTCCATTAACATCAAAATTGGAACATAAATAATTTCTAGGCTTGTTAAGAGCCAGATAAATTTTATTATTACTTTGAAAATCTTTAAAAACAAAAATCTGTTTCTTATAAATTATTCTGTCTCCTAAAGCTACTTTATCTCCAAGCTTAGCAATAGATTCATTAACTCTTACAAGCTTCTTTCTTATCAGCTCCTCACAAAATCTTCTTGACCCTACTCCCTTTTCAGCTAAAAAAACGTGAACTCGTGGGGTTTTAAGTGCAATCATTAATTTTACAACCTCGATATAATACTAATTTATTATTTAAATATCCTAAATTTACAATATTAAGCATTTTGCACTCAAGAGATACCAAAAAATAAGAAAATCTCTCAAAAGAATAATTATCGGCATTAAAATCTAAAAGAGAATCAAAAATTAAGCTACTCTCTTTATTTAAAATAGAAATAATTTTCATCTTTTTCTCAAAAATTCTCAATTCATATTTATTACAAACGGCTTTAAATTTTTTATCACACAAAAAATTTTTATTAACAACTTTTTTCTTTAATGTACCAGACTTTCTCTTCAAATTTTTCTTTTTATTATTATCATTAGCAATAGCATTAATATTTTTAACAAAATTACCACTATCGCTAAAAATAAAATCTTCAATAATTTTTGAGTCATAGAATTTAAAATTCTTTGCTTGATTTAATTGTAATTTTTCATTTTCTCTATTCTTACTATAATATATTAATCTTTGCACAACTTTGTGTTCCGCTTTATCTTTGCATTCAGGCTTCGGTAGAGATAAAATTTGAGTTTTCCAATAAAACAAATTATTAGCAAAATAAAAAAAATCTATCAATCCTCTAATGCTTATATTAAGGGCACCTGAAGCGACTACAAATTCTTCAATTATTTGATTTAAACTTAAAGATCTCAGAACATGTCTATTCATGCTAACATATTCAAAAAAAAGCTCTATTCCGCCTGTAAAATTATCAAGGCTAATAGAGTAACTACTCAATTCTGACATTTAAATTTTTCCTACTGCTCAGATTTATCTTCTTTAAATTCAATAAAATTATCATCCTCTTGATCAAAATTATTAAAAATTATTTTTCTAAGCCTCTTATCCAAATCATTTGCAAGTTCTACTTCTTTTGCTAAGATACTCAATAACACTCTCTCCCCCTTGTCCCAACTTATTATCTCCTAATGAATACCAAGAGCCTGTTTTTTGTATTAAATTATGCTTAATAGCAGCATCTAAAATACCAGCTTCTCTTGAAATACCTTTCCCAAAATAAATTATCAATTCTACTTTACGAAAAGGTGGAGCAACCTTATTCTTCACAATCTTAACTCCAATCTTATTACCAATAACATCATCACTTGAGCCTGATCTAGTTACTTGTTCAATCCTTCTAACCTCAAGCCTAAGAGATGCATAAAACTTTAAAGCATTTCCACCAGCAGTAGTCTCAGGATTGCCAAACATAACACCAATCCTCATCCTTATTTGATTAATAAACATAATGCAAGTATTGGATTTAGAAAGTATACCAGTAATCTTTCTAAGAGCTTTGCTCATTAATCTCGCTTGAAAACCAATCTGAGAATCCCCCATTTCTCCATCTATCTCTAATTTAGGGGTTAAAGCTGCTACAGAATCAACTACAATCAAATCAACACCACCACTTCTGATTAAATGCTCAGCATCAATAAAAGCGGCTATTCCGCCTTCTTTTTGCACCTCAGCAATCGCTTGAAGAGTCAAAGTAGTCTTGCCAGACGACTCAGGACCAAAAATTTCTATTATGCGCCCCCTAGGATATCCACCAATGCCAAGAGCTTCATCTAATACAATAGATCATCCGCTTGACATACTCTTTATACCTTTTCCGACAGGAGATTCTCCCATCTTAATAAGACTTCCTTTTCCAAAAGCTTTTTCTATTTGAACTCTTGCAATTGCAAGCTCAATAGCTTCCTCTTTGCTTGCTCTTTCTATAATAAAAACAGCTTTTTCTCTTTTTTCCTTTAACTTTGACATTCTTAAATTTTTCCTAGTTAAATTTTATGGGCTCTATTTTCTTTACAACATATCTAAAATTAGTATTATTTATAACAAAATTGAGACTATCCCCTTCCCTAGAATCAAGCAAATTTTCTCCAAAAGGTGATTTATATGAAATAATGCCTTCATCAGGGTTTGATTCCCAAGGTCCAAGTATTAAATAAGATTCATCTTTGCCTGTAAATTCATTTAAAATGACAACCTTCGTCCCAAAACCAACAACAGAACTTTGAAGATCCTTGGTGTCTATAACTTTTGCATTCTCTATTTCCAACATTAAAGAGTTTAATCTTTTTGTTAAAAACTGTTGTTTTTCTTTAGCAGAATGATATTCAGCATTTTCTTTTAAATCGCCAAGTTCGCGAGCTTTTCCAATTTCTTTTGAATTTTCTGGAATTTCAACTTCCTTTAAATGCTTAAGCTCTTTTTGCTTTTTATTCAAAGAACTCAATATAGTTAAAAATCCAATTTCCATTCTATCGCCTGCAAGCTGCATCTTTTCATCTTCAAACTCAACAGAATCAAATAATTGCCTTATTATAGATTTAATCTCTAAAAGATCCTTTGGAGGGAAATCTTTTACATAAAAACAAGTCATATACACTCTTTTTGCAAGCTCTTCATCTCTCATGCACCCTAAAACCGATTTAAGATATCCATCTTTAATTAAAAGATTAATTACCATTTTATAAATTCTTTTACTTGCAACAGAATTATTTTTATTATTAATTTTGATAACACTGTCAGTTAAAATTTTAATCAAATTGGATAAAAGATCTGAATCTGAATAACTTAGTTCAATGGAATAAGTTTTAGAGTGCTTCAAAATCCAAATATAAGCATCTTTATAGATCTTATAATTTTTTATAACATAATTAAATAATTTTTCCACTTCTCTGGGATCTTCTTTGTAAAGTGATTCAACCAATCTCTTGTTAACAGAATGAGGAAAAAGTTCTTTGTAGTACAAAATCCAATTGCTAAGTTCTTTCTTGATTAAAACAACTAATTCTTTTTTGATTTCTGCATTCAAAATTGAATCAAAAAGATCCACTATTCCTTTTGAATACTCCTTTAAAAGAGATTCTAAATTAACATCTTTTTCTATATTAACTTTTGATGACAATTCTTCAGAAAAATTACCTAAAGATTTAAGAATAACGTAAGAACTTATAACATGATGATCAACCTTTGTAAAATTATTAACATAAATTAAAAAATAGTTAAGCATCTCTTCTTCAATATGCAAATCCTTAACAATTCCCTTGACATTACAATAGTTTATAAATATCTCGTACCTTTTATAAAAATCTTTTTCAATCTTAAATTTATCATACATCTTTTCATTCAAATTAGAAGATCTCTCATTATATATATAACAATCAAGCTTACCAGAATCCATAACAAAATGGGGATTATCCTTTAAGATTTGCTTTGCTTTCAAACTCCATGAATTCCACGAACTTTGAGTCATCAAGCTTGGGACCAACTCTTTTTTTATTCCCTTTAAATCAATAGCTTTATAACTTTTTATAATAACCTTTATAGCCCACTCAATATCTTTTTTTACTCTATCTGCAAGTTCCTCTTTAGGAGTTATAGCCTTTAATACTCTAATATCCTCTCTGCTAAGAGGAGACAAAGCCGACATCGCCATATCAAAACCAATAAAATGACCTCTTTTAGAAACAAAATCAACAGTAATGCCATGATCATTTACATCCCTTACTATTCCAACAGACCAAGTCTGATGATAAACAAAATTACCCTTTGCAAAAAACAAATATTTTTCAAAGTCTGAATATACATCAACAAAATTTTTATCTAAGTTTTCAATATTTGACTTTACAAGATAATCCTCAATATTCTTTACATCTTTATATCTTTCTCTTAAAAATTTAACTAAATTTTCTCTTGCCTTATGATTTTTATTGTCAAGCTTTAAAATACCTTTTAAAATTTCTATTGTCTCATCAATATTATCAGTCAAAGAGTAATGATCAAATAAATCCTCATAAAGAACTATGGCCTTTTTAAATCCAAGATCTTTTTCAATTTTTTGTAAAATAAGCAAAAAAGAATCAAAATCATCTGAAACATAATGAATAAGCTTAGCCCATACCTCTCTGATTCCTGACATTTGTTTTTTATCAATAAAACGATAAATAGCCTTTCTAAAATAGAATATTGATTTTTGCAAATCAATATTTTCATAATAGGTAGCAAGCTGTCTTACAAACACAGTGTCATCAATATCCGCTTCAACAATTCTAGTCCAAATGCTTGGAAGCTTATCATTTTCATTATTCTGAGCATATATTTTTGCAAGAGTATAAAGAGCATGTTTATTCTCAGAAATTAAAAGCATTTCATTACATATATGCTCAACAAGAGCCCATTTTAAATTTTGAGAAAACAAATCAATAACGGCAAGCAAATTCATATCATTTAAAGGTCGCCTACTATATATAAGCATTCCAGAAATATAAAGACCTGCTATGCTTTTTTTAACATCCTTTAAATGCCTTCCGCAAATATCAAGCACATCTTCTGTTAATCCCTCATCAATTATATTATCTATCAAATCATCCAATTCTTTTATTTTGGCAAGAGAATAATTATTAACAATTGTTCTTGTCCACTTATCTTCTTGTAAAATACTATCTAATTTCTCTATGGTAGTAACATTAGACATCAAACTCTCCTAATATCGATTTTTTAGCATCAAGCAACTAATTTACATACTGTTGATAAATACCTAGGTCTATTTCTTTTATGTATAACAAAATCTCATCAATACGTGCTCTATCTTCTTTTATCCTTACATAATGATCAATAAGCCAAAAATATTTATTAATAAGCCTTGGGAGTAATATGCTCTCATTTATTGATCTATAAGACTTTTCTTTAAGTTCATTGCGCAAACTGTAAACAGACTGCTTTAGCTGTCCAAGCTCTATAGGCCTTAACTCTCTTTTAATATTAAAAACACCATTAAGAGAGCCATAAACAGGAATCCATTCTTTTATAAGATCATCTGAAATATTTCTGTCAGACTTAATAAGATCTATTAATCTTAAAATCATATCAGACTCAAGAGAATATATATCTATCTTTTGAGGATTAATAAAAAAAGCCTCTCTGAATAAGACTTTAGCCTCTTTAATTTCATCAACCAACGCATAAGAATCAGCAAGCTCTGCAACAACATCTGAGTTATCTTTAAAATCTCCTAATATTTGCAAAAAAACATTAATTGCTCTCTCGTAATTTCCCATACCTTTATAAGACTTAGCAATTTTTATTAAAAGGTCCAAATTTTCTGGATGCATTTTGTATATATTTTTATATATATAAAGACAGGTCTGAAACACAAAATATTTTATAGAATTGCGACCTTGCAAAAAATTACAGCCCATCTTTTTCAAATATCGTCCTGCAAAATTATTCCACTCTCTTATTAAAAATTCTGCCTTTTCATAATCCTGCCCTATTCTATCAAGGCTTTCAACTTGGCCATTCCAATACACAGAGCTTTTCAAAGCTGTTAGAATTTCAATATTATCAAAATCAATAGAATGAGCCTCTTCGGATTTTACTAAAGCTTCTTTGAAATTGCCTTTTCTAAAATCTAAATAAATCTCTTTAATCAATTCAACGATTCTTTCTGATGACACATCCCCACCATTTTAAACAATATATACAAACCCTCGTTACACTTTATATAATTATATCATTTATCAATTTTTAGTCAAACAAGAAATTAAGGCAAAATAACAATATTTTATTTATTATTCTTTTAAAATAAAATCTTATATTATAATATTAAAAAGAAAATTGTGGGGTCGAATTCTAGCTATATGGAACCTAATAAAATTATTAACAAGTCTATTTATTACTATAATTCAAAAAAATATTCACAAGCAATAAAACTCCTAGAAAAAGAAATCTTTTTCTACAAAAATTACTACTTGTACCACTATGTTTTAGGAATGTCTTATCTTCGCATTGGGAACCTTAGCAATGCTCAAATATATCTTAAAAAAGCTTACACTTTAAACCCAAACGAATCAAATATAAAACAAGCTATTGCTATACTTTTAGTAAGCCAAGGCAAAGAAGAAAAAGCTATTCAGATATGGCTTAAAATGATAGAAGAAAATCAAGAAGTAGATCGATCAGAGCTGTCTCTTGAAATTATTCGAAAAAATCCTATCAAAGGTTCTGCTTTTTTTAAAAATAACAACCTATATGAAAAATTGTTCCCAACAATTAAGGCAATACCCGATAAAAATTCAACAAAGTTCATCATAATAATTACCATTGGAGCAATTGTATTTATTTCAATATTGGCAATCTATTTTATTTTTTATAGACAAAAAACAACATCCGCAAATCTAAAAGCAGAAATAAACAAAAATTTAAACAATATTGTTGCTTACATTGATGACATTAAAATAAATAACAAAGAAAAAATAAAAAATGAAGAAGGCCAATTCATATTAATACTAACCAGCGACGAAATTAAAAATTCTTTCGAAAAAATCAAAATTTATTTAAAAAAGGGAAAAGATAATTTTGCAAGAGTAGAAATAAATAAAATATTAAATTCAAATGCATCAGAGTCCATAAAACTAAAAGCCAAAAATCTTGCAAGTTTTATCTCAAGACCAGATTTTATTAGCTTTAATGAACATCTAAGCTTAAAAGATATTAAAAAAGATCCATCAATCTATTCAAACGTATATGTAAAATGGGAAGGAGTAGTAAATAATATCGAAAAAAAAGATAACATAATTCAGTTTGACTTTTATGTAGGATACAACAAAAATGTACTCTCAGGAATTATACCAACAAAAACAACCTTTGATATTGATATTGATTTTAAAGACAATGTTGAAATACTTGGACAAATAGAATACAAAAAGAACAAACTTGCCCTAAATGCAATAACAATTAGAAAAATAGATAAAAATTCAAATTGATCCAATATCTTTGCCAAAATTTCAAAAAATAATTAACATTTAAGATTAAAACGGGGTGCATAGTAACTTTTCATTACATTTGATAAGATTTATTGATTCTTCAAAAGAAAGCAGCAACTCTTCTTTTTTTGTCAAATCTCTTACTTTCATTTTATTTTCTTTATATTCTTCTTGACCAACAAAAATTAAAAATCTTATTTCTTTGCTTAAAGCATATTCTATTTGCTCTTTAATATTTTTACCATTTTTGTTTTTAAAATAGACTTCACAAGAAATATTTTTAACCTTGGAATAATCATGATTTCTAAACCTAGTAGCAAGCTCATAATAATAATTTTGCAAAGCACTATCTAAATTTACAATCAAAACTTTAGATCTAGCCTTAGTGACAAATATTTTAATATAACTAAACTTTTCAAGATCAATTATATCCTTTATTCTGTCAACACCAAAAGATCCCCCAACTCCTGAAACTTTTTGAATAGAGTTTGAGAACGAAGAAATCAAATTATCATATCTTCCCCCACTACAAACACTACCCATATTGCTACCAAACACCTCAGATTCAAAAACAATCCCTGTATAATAATCAAGCCCACGCGATATTTTAAGATTTAAGTTAAAAGAATCCTGAATTTTCAATAAGCTAAGATGTTGAAAAACATCTTCTACTCTCTTGACAGACTCATTATCGCCTAAAATACTTTTTAAAGCTTGTATTTTATCTTTAAAAGTACCTTGCAAGTTCACTAAACTTAAGATTGAATCTACTGCTTCTTTTTCGATCTCAAGAAGCAACCCTTCTTTAACCTTATCAATTCCTATTTTATCTATTTTATCAATATTTCTTAAAATAAAAAGAGACTTTTCTTTAAGTCCTAATTTTTCAAAAAAAGAATTCAATATGCCAAGATGAGAATAATGGATAACAAATTTTTTATTAATGCCTTCTATAAAATTCAAAAAAATCTCTTCAAGTCCATAATACACAACAGAAAGAATCTCAGCATCACCCCTAAAACTATCCTCTCCAACTATATCAAAATCGAATTGCATAAATTCTCTGTATCTACCCTTTTGAGAATTTTCTCCCCTAAAAACTTTTCCAAATTGAGAACGTCTGAAAGGAAATTTTAAAGCAGAAATATTTGTAGCAACAAATCTGGCAAAAGGAACAGTTAAATCAAATCGCATGGAAACATCTCTGCCTCCATTATCTTTAAACCTATAAATTTGCTTTTCGGTTTCATCCCCACTCTTTTTCAAAAGCAAATCTGAATATTCAAGAACTGGAGTATCTATTAGATCAAAATTATAAGAATTAAGAACGCTAAATATCTGCCTAACAATATGAATTCGAATCAAAGAATCCTTTGGCAAATAATCTTTAAAGCCTTTTAAAGTTTTAATGTCCATTATATTATACCCTCTGCTATATAGTAATTTACTTTTTCAGAATATAATAACATATAATAATATAGATGCAAAAAAAAATGAATAATTTTTTATTTCATATAATCATAAAATAATTTAAGAGGTCCAAAATTCATGACCAAAAGAATACTTAATAACAAGTATCGAATAAAAATAATATTAACAATCTTCTTGGGTATAACTTTGCTAACTATTTACAAATATTTCACACTAATGGTCTTTAATAATAGTCCAGACAACATGATATCTTTAAAATCAAATGATATTGCCAAAAGAGGAACAATTTATGATAGAAATGGCAAACCAATAGCATTCTCTTCAAAGTCCTACTCAATCGGAACAAATCCTCAAAAAATAGAAAATATTGTCAGCACATCTGAAACTCTTGGCGCAATACTCCAAATTGATTCAAGAACTTTAAAAGAAAAGCTTTCTTCTAATAAAGGATTTTTATATATAAAAAGAAAAATAAAAAGGGAAGAATCAGATTTAATTAAAAGAATCCAAGCCGAAGGCAGACTTTCAAATATTGCTTTATACCCTGATTACACAAGAATTTACCCCTTTAGACATGCCACAAGTAATATTACTGGTTTTGTAGGAACAGATAATCTTGGCCTTGAAGGCATTGAATTTTCTCTAAATAGCATATTAGGAAAAGATAAAACCAAACAACAATTTTTAAATGAAGAGTTAGAAACAAACAACATCTACTTAACAATAGACATGGATATACAACAAGGTGTTAGCAAAATAGCTAAAAAATACTTTAAAGAAAATAATCCTGAAAGTTTAATTACTTTGGTAATGAACTCACAAAATGGAGAAATATTGTCCATGGTTCAATTTCCTCAATATGATGCAAACTTTTATTATGAATATCCTGAAGAAATACGAAAAAACTTTTCTTCATCTCTAACCTATGAACCTGGCAGCATTAATAAAATTTTTACAGTTGCAATAATATTAGAAAGTGGAAAATTAAATTTAGAAGAAAAATTTTTAGACAATGGAATATATCAAAAACAATTTTCATCAGGAGAAAAAATTACAATCAAAACATTAAATCCTCCCTATAAATATATCGATTCTACAGAGATTTTAATTTATTCATCAAATGTTGGAATAGCTTACATTACTGAAAAAGTTAGCAATGAATACTTTTACAAAAAACTTTTAGATTTTGGATTTGGAGAAAAAGTTGGATTTCCATTTCCCGGAGAAACAAAAGGATTGTTAAATCATTATTCAAAATGGTCAGGACGAAGTAAAGCTACAATTGGATTTGGACAAGAAATAGGAGTGTCAGCAGTTCAAATATTACAAGCTGCAAGCATACTGGGCAATAATGGAATAATGTTAAAACCTAGAATAATAAAAAAAATAAGCAACGATAAAGGAGAAAATATTAAAGAATTTGATAAAGAAGAAATAAGAAAAGCAATATCCAAAAGTTCAGCACAAAAAGTTTTAAAAATGATGAGAGAAGTTGTAAATAAAGGTGGAATTCCAAATCTTAAAATTAAAAATCTTGACATTTCTGCAAAAAGCGGAACATCTCAAGCCATTGATAGAAAAACTGGCAAATACTCAGAAGAGGACTATACATCCTCTATATTAGCAATATATCCCACAGAACAACCCAAATATACTATTTATATTGTATACAGATACCCCAAAAAAATAATATACGGAACAAGAATAGCAGCTCCAATGGCAAAAGAAATAATAGAATTTATTGAGCACCAACAAAATACCATCACATATAAAAAAATCAAAATGCCATCAAAAATCAAGATCCCTAAAACTGCCACCAATTATAAAAACAAAACATACTTGCCAAATTTTATCAACCTTTCCAAAAGAGAAGTAATAAACATACTAAAGCACTATAAAAACACCATGAAAATAAAAATAAATGGCGACGGATTTGTTTACAAGCAAAGTATATCTCCCAATACAAAATTAGAAGATATAGCAGAGCTTGAACTGTATTTGAAATAATTAGGTTTAATTAGATAAATAAATTTTTAATTTCATTTTTATAAAAATTTAAAATATAGCTTCGCTTAATGTCCATTTTAATCGATATTTCTTTACCAACTTCAAATGGTTTTTCTAAAAGAGCAAACTTTAATATCTGCTCAAAAGGCTTAAATCCATTAGCTTTATTGATTAATTTTTTTATTTCATCATTTATGGCCTTAAGAACAATATTATTTGCAATAATTTGACGCCTATTATTAGCATCAAAAATTTTTTGCCCAACACTTTCTAGATATTTATTTATTTCTTCAAAATTTGGAAGAATAAGAGCGCCTAAGAATTTTTGATCTTGACCTACAACAACCGCTTTTTCTATTAATACTGATTCTTCAAGCTTAATCTCAATTGGAGCAGGCTCAACATTCTCTCCATTATTCAAAACAATTGTATCTTTTTCGCGACCAATAATTTGAACAACATTATCCTTAGATAATTTTGCAATATCACCTGTGTTTAAAAACCCATCAGAACCAATAATTCTACAGGTTGCCTCTTTATCCTTGTAATATCCAAGCATTACTTGAGGCCCTTTTACAAACAAAATCCCCTTTCCAGGCTTTTTAAGTTTATTACCATCAGCATCTCTAATCTCAGCAACAGTTCCGGGCAAAATTTTACCACAAGTTCCAATAATCACCTTTTTATACTTATTAGAAGCCACTCCGGGTGAAGTTTCTGTCAATCCATAAGCATTGGCAAGTTCAATGCCAATTGAATTAAAAAATCTAACAGCAGACAACGGCATACTCCCCCCACCAGTAATTCCAACAACAAAATTATTACCCAATATCTTATTTATTTTATTAAAAATTAAAATATTCCCCAAAGCCTTAAAAGGAAATAAACAGATTAATCCACATACTCCTAAAATTTTCTTTATAGGGAAAAATAAACTAACCCCATTATCTGGATAAAGCCCCATTATCACTCTATAGCAAATATCATTAAGAAATGCCGATTTTACAAAAAAATGAAAAATCATTCTAGAGATAAACGGCTTCTTAGAAACTTCTTTGTAAATATTTTGTCTTATTGCAATCCAAAGCCTAGGAACAGCTGCAATATAATGAGGATTAATATTTTTAATATCATCAAGCATTGCCCTTGGAACAATGGTAGAAAATAAACAAACCATACCCTTGAGGAAAATATTGTAAGAAAAAGACCTTTGAAAAGAATGCCAAATTGGCAAAATGCACATAAATATTTGTCCCACTTGCGTATCAACCATCAAACTAAAACTAGAAACCTGATAAAGAAGGTTAGCATGGCTAAGCATTACTCCTTTTGGATGGCCTGTTGTTCCAGAAGTATATATTATTGTTGCCATATCATTAGAATCAACTTTACTTGCAATCTCAATAATTTCTGAATCTTTTCTTAAATTGTCTCCAAATAAAATACAATCGCTATAAGTATAAATTTCAAAATCACTATATTTTAGTCTATCTTCTTGATTTAAATTTTCAATAATAATAAATATTGGCTTTACTGTAAATTTAATTTGAACAAACATATCAAGGAGATTTAAATTTTCCAAAACAACTACACTTGGAAGAACAGAGTTAAAAATAATTTCAGCTTCAAAAAGAGTAACATCAGAGCCCTTTGGAACATCAACAGCACCTAAAGATAAAATTGCAAAATCTATCACAGTCCACTCGGCCCTATTTTCAGAACAAATAAATATTTTATCTTGATGCTTAATATTGATTGACTTTAAAAAGGAAGCAAGCTTTAAAACATTGTTTTTTAAGTCGCCATAAGTAACATGGGCATATCCATTGCAAACTTTATATATTTGAGCAATTTTATCTTTTTGCTGATCAGCCACTTCAAAGAATGCCTTTGCTATTGACATATAATCCTCCTTTTAACAAAGTTAAGATGATTTATTATATCATTATTAACCATAAATTCATAAAGATTATTTATAAAGCCTCCCTACTGTAAAAAGCATACAGAAAACCAATAAAAATAAAAATCTAAAAAAGCAAAACAAAGTTTAAAAAAATATTAAAGAAAAGAATAATTGAAGATCTAAAAATAAATTTCAATTTTAATATCTTAGCAAGCAATATTTTTTCTCAAAATACCTAAAACATTAAATATCATCCAATTATTTTCACAAATATAAAAACAGTGTTTAGACCTATTTTATAACTTTTAAATAATCAGTTATTCTTTCTGAAAAATTTCCTTATTTTTTCTTCAGAAATAAAAGAAATATAATTTTCATAGTCTTTGAAATTATATTTATCTGATTTTGCTTGAATGCGATGAATAAGTTTATAAAATATGCTTACCCTAGCTTTAATAAAAGAATGAAAAGGAGAAATTTCTGTAACTATTAAAATAAAATGGTAAAATTTATTTTGCAATAAATATTTATCATTGTTTATCATTTAAAACAAAATGCCTGCAGACCCATCAACATAAATTTAACAGCCTGTCTATAATATTCTAAATTTTTTTGAAATATTGCCACCTTTTACTTCTAGTATTGATAACTTTAAAAAAATAATTAGATACTCCTGTTAGCCAAAATAGCAAATAAAATTTTACTCTTAAGCATTAATTTTTCAAAACAAAAAAATTAATCCCTTCTGTAGGGTAAGAACGATTCAAATCATCTACAATGTCCTTTAATCTATTAACAATAGATTGATTGGAGGTATAAATAATTAAAATAAAATTTTCTTCAGGCCAAACGCCATTACCATGCTTTTCTCCCTTCTTACCTTTTCCATAAACATTTTCTATCTTAGAATAATATATGGACTCTTCTAACTCTTGCTCTATTTTTTCCATACATTCAAAAACATCAAGCTCTAAAGATAAATTAGAAATTATTTCAATCCTATACCTATAAAATTTAGTCATATCATTCTCCATCTTCTTCAAATAGATTATCATAACTACTTTTAGCTGAATTATTAATTTCGAATGATTTTTCAAAATCTATATTAGGCGCCACTCTTTTTAGCCTAGATTTGAAACTTGAAACAATATTGGAAAAAATTTCAAAAAGCATGGGAATAAAAAATAAAGTAAGAAATGTACTAGCTGTCATTCCACCAATAAAGGTGAATGCAATTGGCTTTACAAGCTCAATCCCACTCCCACTAGAAAATGCCATTGGAATAAGCCCTATTATTGAAGTCAGAGAAGACATTAAAATTGGCCTAAACCTTGAACGACAAGATTCAATAATTGCCTCTCTAAGACCAAATCCCCTCTTGATCAATAAACCAGTATAGTCCACAAGAACAATTCCGGTATTCACCACAACACCAACAAGCATAAGCATTCCAATCGCAGCAAAAATAGAAAGTTTTTCTCCCGCAAGAAAATGTATAAGAACAACTCCTATTGCTGTTAAAGGAATTGTAAAAATAATAATAAAGGGTTTTAAAAAAGATTCAAATTGAGAAGCCATAATGCCAAGCACAACAATAATAGCCATCAAAATGATTATTTTAAACTGATCCATGATATTTGAAAATTCATTATATTCTCCTTCAACCTTAAGCGCTATACCTTCTTTATGCGGTAACTTATTATTAATAAAATCTATAACTTTCGCAGTTACTTGAGTTAAATTATCATTTGGAGAAATGCCTGCATTAAGATAAATAGTTAAAGCTTGATTTTCTCTGTAAATAGATTCGGCTTTATTGGTTTTTTCAAAGGTAGCTATTGATGAAAAAGGAATTTTAACTCCAAATGAATTTATAATAAATATTTTTTCTAAATCTTTTAAATTTTTAACATCCATTCTATCAAGTTTAAGAACAATATCATAATTAAGCCCATTCTCCACATATTGCCCAGCAACAACACCATTAATACTGGCTTTAAACTCATTTAAAATGGTATTCATGTCAATGCCATAATTATAAGCTAGCGCTCTGTCTATTTTAACACCAATTTGAAGTTGGGAATCATTTATACTAAGTCTTGGATTTACAAGTTCAGGAATTTCCTTTTTTAACATAGAAACTAAAATTTTTCCATAATCTTTTATATATTCGAAATCATTAGCTGAAATTTTAATTTTAATAGAATCTCCACCACCTAAAGCATTGCCACTGGAAGGCTCAACATTAAATTCGGGATAAAGATTTCCAATACGATTCATAATTTTATATTTAATAGCATCGTAATCTATGCTTTGGGTCCTTGATTCTTCTTTTAGAGGAAACAATACATTAAAAATTATTCTATCAGCATGCAAAGTAGCAATAATACTTTTGTATCCTTTAGCTTCACTTTTTACAATGTCTAAAAATCTATTAGAATAAAATTTTGCATATTCCAAATTAGTTTTATGGGGAAAGTTCAAATTAATAGTAATTGAATTCTCTTTGCCTCTAGCAAAAGTTGTAACATCTAGCAATAATCCTAAAAACAAGCTACCAATAAAACTAAAAAAAACAAAAAGCCCAAAAATTAATTTATGATTTAAAACTATATTTAATAAATTGATATACAAAAATTCTAAAAAATAATAAATACTAGCAAAAAAAACATCGATTTTCCTAATAAAAACATTCTTAATATTTTTTTGAAAACTTGTGTACAAACCGACATAATGGCTTGATAAAACAGGAACCAAAAAAATCGCAACTAAAAGAGAAACTCCTAAGGAAATAACAATCGTAAATGCAAAATCTTTAAAAAAATCTCCATATACCCCAAGTTCTGATTTGAAAATAAGAAATGGACCAAAAACGCAAATAGAAGTAAAAGTTGAAGATGTAATAGGCAGCATCATCTCTTGGGCTCCAAGAATGGAAGATGAAATAAGCTTTGCTCCTTTTTGCCTATATTTATATATATTGTCTATTACAACAATTGAACAGTCAACAACCATTCCAATCCCAAGCGCAAGACCTGCAAGGCTCATAATATTAAGGGAGATATTTACAAAATACATTAAACAAAAGGTCAGAACAATTGCTATTGGAATAGAAATTCCAATAATTATTGTAGCTCTAAAGCTCCTTAAAAAGAAAAATATAACAAATATTGCAAGCACGGCTCCAAAATAGGCTGAATTTACAACTGTTGAAATGGACGCTTTAATAAAATCAGTACTATCAGAAGCAATCTCCAATCTCATATCTTTAGGCATAGATAATTTCAATTTTTCTATTTCACTCATAACAGCATTAGAAACTGAAATAGAATTGGCATCGCTACGTTTTTGAACCGACAAGGAAATTGAAGGAAACCCATTATATTCAACATATTCTGACAAATCTTCAAAATCGGTTTTAATATTAGCAATATCTTTAAGCTTTATCTCAATAGGAGATGAATTTATCCCAGAAGAAATGTCAGGCATCTTATAAGCTATTACCACATTGCCTATCTCTTCAATTGATTTAAATTTTCCAGAAACCTCAACCAAATATTCCAAGTTATTCTCTAATATATTACCAGCTGAAAGTTCCAAATTTTGAGATGCTATAATTGAAGATATTCTTGACAAAGAAAGCCCATAAGACTCTAATCTGTTTTGAGAAACTTCAATTAAAACGCGCCTTTTACTTCCACCATTAACAGTAACGATTGCAACTCCATCAAGCCTTTCAAGTCCAGGCTTAATGATTTCATCAGCATATCTTTTAAGCTCAGAAACTGGCCTTACAGAATTAATAACAATTTCCATTACAGGAATATTTTTAAGATTGTATCTAAAAATTCTAGGCGTCTGTGATTTACTGGGCAATAAAGATTTTGCCAATTCAAGAGCATCTCGAATTTCATTTAAAACCAAATCTAAATCGGTTCCATGATAAAATTCAAGTGAAACGGTACTACTTTCTTTAGAAGAAATGCTATATATATTTTTTAAATTCTTTACCGAGCTCAAACCACTCTCAAGAACTCTAGAAACACTCTCTTCCACTTCTCTAGGAGAAGCACCAGGATAAACAGTATGTATACTTATTTGAGGAATATCAATCCCCGGCAAAAGGTCTATTTTTAATCTTGAAAAGGTATATAAACTTATCATCATTAACAATGAAAATAAAATCAGCATTGTTATTGGTTTGCCAACTATTCTCTTTACCAACATAACACATCCCCCAATAAATTAAATATTGCTTTCAACTGAAAGACCCTCTTTGGTATCTACCAAATTTATTAGAGTTCCATTAGAAAGAGCAGACATACCTTCTACTACAATTAAATCATTCTCTTCAATCTCGCCCGAAAGAGCTACAATGTTATCTATTTCAAAAAGCACTGTAATGGGCAACATTTGAACACTTTTGCTCTCTAAATCAAGCTTAAATACAAATTTCTTGCCTTCTCTCTCAACAACAGCCTCTCTTGGAATCTTAATTACATCTCTAAAACGTTTAGTAATAAGTTTGATTTTAGAAAACATACCAATAATCAGTTTATCTAAATTACTGCCAATAGGCGTAAGATATACTTCGATAGTTCGGCTTTTAGAATCTAAAATAGGAGATATTTCTGAAATTTTAGCTTTAAACTTTTCATTAGGATAAGCTCCAACTTCAATAATAGCATCATTTCCAACTTTAATATTTGAAATGTATTTTTCAGACACATAAGTTAAAATTTGCTTTGTATCTATTCTTCCTACTACTGCTATGTTGGACTGAAGATTAACTGTTTCACCAATTTTTTTTGTAATATTTAAAATATATCCTGAGATTGGCGCTCTTACCGGACTTTTCAAATATATAGAACCAGGCCTTGAAGGATCAAGAGTTGCAACTATTTGTCCCTTTTGAACATAAGCTCCGAGTTTTATTCTCAAAGAAGTTATTTTGCCTACAGCATCTGGAAAAATATCTGCCTTAACTTTTGTATCTACATCTCCGTTTAAAGACAAATAATCACTCAAGATTCCCTTTTTAACTTTCATAGCAATTACTGGAAATCTATAAGGACCTTCTTTCTCCTTATTGGCGTCATCTAGCTTGTTCTTACTCACACAAGCAACTAGGATCAAGAATAAAACTAAAAAATATTTTTTTAAATATAAGTTAATATTAAAAATCAAATTCATCAAAATACCTCTTAGTCTAATGAATTTATTAAATTCTTATATTCTAGTATAGAATTAGCATAATTTAATTTATCTTCAATGAACTTCAAATCGCTTTGCTTGTAAACAAGCTCAATATCATTCAATTTAGAAAGATCCATGACCCCGGAATTAAAAGCATTAAATGCCATTTGATAATTTTTATTAGCTAATTCTACATTAATTTTAGAAGCATCAAGAATCGCTTTATATCTTCTAATATCCTTTCTTTTTTGCACAATACTAGATTTTAAATTCCTAATTCTACCTTCAACATTGTTCTGTAGTATTTTTAGCTGATAGTTGTTATCTTGTATTTTTGTAAAACTCTTTGAAAATGGAAACATTTCAGTTAAGCTATAATTTAAACTAAAGGATGCTAAAAATCCAGTTGAAAAGCCTTTAGAATCTTCATGAAATGATTTATAAGGAGAGTAAGAAAATGATAAAGAAAGGCTTGGCAAATAAGTATCTAGCCAAAGCGAACCAATAAGCTGCTCTGTCATCTTTAAACGCATATTCAACTCTTTAATCTCTAATGATTCATTAAGATTTAATGCCTCATTAAATAAGGAAAAATCTATTGTCTCATCTGGCAATTCTCCAATAATTTCAAAATCTTGATCCGGATCTAATCCTATTAATAATTTGAAAATTTCTTTTGATTTTTCAAAATTAATAATCTGACCATCTAAATCTGGTTGAGATTTTTTATACTTAAGCTGAGCATCAAGAAAATCTATTTCTGATATTATTCCATTATTATAAGCAATTCTGGCTTGTTCAAATTTAAGTTTACTATTTTGTATTTGGCTCTCAAAAACTTTCAAGGTACTCTTTAAAGCTATCAATTGATTGTAAGACTTAAGAACATTTAGCTTGATATTACGAACAGCGCTCTCCCTCTCTATTTTTGCATTTTCATATTCCAACATAATAAGTTGCATTCTTTTTAAAACAGAAGGTGACAAAGAAAGATTAATCCCAACTCCAAACCCCAAACCCCAATAATCTCTCTCAAGCTCACTCAAAACAGAAGGATTTCTACTAAGTGTAGAGCTAAAGCTAACGTTTGGAACAAAAACATTCCATGCATTATTTTTATAAAGTTTTTTTATATTTTCTTTGTACAGAGCGTTTTCTGAATCCAAGCTATTTTCTAAGGCCATATTTACAGCTTGTTTGGGTGATATTTGAATAACTTCAGCAAAAGAAAAAGAGACGGTCATAAAAATTAAAAAAATTTTTTTAATTCGAGGCCCCCTTACAATAAAAATCAAAACTTTAAAGCTATAAAACTTAATTAATATTTTCAATTCATTTGATTAATTATTATAATTAATTATAATATAATACAATTCTAAATATGAACATTTTCAAAATTTTATTTATCTTAAATTATGCTCTTATTTTTTTAATAAAAATTTACCAACATACTTTCTCTAAAATATTTGGATTACAATGCATATACAAACCTACTTGCTCAAAATATTCAATTGAATGCCTTAAAAAATACAATTTTTTAACAGCCTTAATACTAATGACACTAAGAATAATAAGATGTAATGCATTATTCAAAGGAGGAAACGATTCTATTCCTAAATACAACCCTATTTCAAAATCTTTAAAAGAATTTAAAAAAAGATTAATCAAATAAAGGCTTATATTTTTCTGGAACCCACGTCTTTACAACTTCTTTATTCTTTTCAACAAATTCAACTGCATTGCGGTACTCTTTGCCTGGCTCTTTATCATTTCTATCCATTAAAGGCAATATTAAATCATCACTCCAATAAAAATGATCAAAAACATAATATGCATCATAATCATCATTTTCAAGACCAAGTCTAACAAGAGTATGTACACTCTCAATTCCCCCCATAATTAAATCAGGATCATCAAGAAACTTAATATCATACCTAGAAAAAGCCCAATGAGGCTTCCACAAAGGAACTAAAATCCATTCGTTTCTTTTTATTGAAGAGTCCAAACTTGCAAGCATAACGCTCTCACTTGAAGGAACTAGCTCATATTCTTTACTTAATCCATAATAATCAAGCGCTTGTTCTGTAACAATTTGAGTTCCCGCACCAGCATCTATACCAATCATTTTGTTTTTAAACGCAGCACCTTTACCCTTAAGCTCACTAATGCTAGAAATTGGAACATAACTTGGCACCACGAAACCCTGAATGGTGCCTTCATAATTTGCACCAAGATCAACAAATTTTGTTTTCAGCTTTTCGTAATAAAATTTATCAGCTGTAGGAACCCAAGAAGATACCGTACCATCTACCTTTCCAGATGCTAAGTATTGATACATTATAGATGTGGTAACTGAAAATATTTCTGCATTGTAGCCCATTTTTTCAAAAACAACCTTCAATACATTTGTAGCTGCTGTTTCTCCGCCCCAATTCACATATCCAATTTTTACAGATTTCAAATTCTTTGAACTCTTTTTTCCATCACAAGACAAAAAAATAAGAAAAATACAAATTCCAATGAATAATTTATATATAAAATTCATAAAATAATCTCCATATCATAAAATGGCCTCCAAATACAAAGTCCAATAAATATCAATTTATTTATTATATATTTCTAAAAATCTTTTAAATTTATTTTCTCTCTTTCCGCCATAATGATCTGTATTTAAATAGCTAAATTTAATAAAGATAGATTGCATAATCCTATCTAAAATAATAGCTATAATAACAACTGCTAATCCAGATATTAAACCCTCGCCAAAATTTAATCTTTCTATAGAGTAAATCACAGTCCTGCCCAAACCAGACGATCCAACCATTGCAGCAATTACTATCATAGATATCGCCATCATTATTGACTGATTAATACCTTCAATTATGCTCTGAAGAGAAAGAGGAAGTTGAACTTGAAAAAGAATGCGCAAATTACTACTACCAAAGGACTTAGCCGCCTCTATTACTTCATCTGAAACTTGAACAATTCCCAGCCTTGTATATCTAATAACAGGAGGCATAGCAAAAACTATTGTAGCAAAAATAGCAGAAGCTGTGCCCATTCCAAAAAAAGGAATAGCAGGAATCAAGTAAATAAAAGGGGGCATGGCTTGCATCAAATCTAGAATAGGTTTTAAAAAAACATAAAACCTTGGGAAATATCCCCCCAAAATACCTATAGGAATTCCTAAAATAACAGAAACTAATACAGAAACAAATATAATAGCTATTGTATCCATTGAAGCTTCCCAAAGATTAAAATACAAAATAAAAAAGAATCCGGGTAAAATTAAAAATATTAATCTCTTTTTCAAGAAAACAAAACTTAGCAAGCATACAGTCAAAATAAAAAAAAGTGGATTAACAAAAAGAAATAAATTTTTCAAATTTTCATATAAAAAAATTATACTTTTAGAAAAACCTACCCCATCAGAAATTGAAAAATTATCAACCAAAAAATCAAAAAAATTATCTATTTTTAATATAAAAAAATCTTTATTCATAAATTCCTATCTTGATAATAAATCAGAAATTTCATTTAAACTAATATATCCAACAATAGTTCCCTTTTCTTTTATTATTAAATAATCTTGCTTATTCAAATATTCAACAATTTTTTTTATCTCGTCATTTAAGTCTAAATTTAAGGATACAAGATTATCATACCTTTTATTAAGAACTTTGTCATACAAACTAAAATTTTCACCTTGACATTTAATAATAACATTTAAACCATTATCACTACCAGAGTTTAAATCAAAATCATATTTTAAAATATCTTTTATTTTTAAAATATTTAAAACAGGTAAATTTTTAATAAAATCAGATATAAAATCTGTACTAGGATTGGCTAAAATTTCTAAAGGTTTGCCAACTTGAATAATTTTTCCATCTCTCATAAAAGCAATTCTATGCCCCAATTTAAAAGCTTCAATTAAATCGTGAGTAATAAACACAACTGTTTTTTTAAGTTTAGCTACCAACCTTAAAAGTTCTTCCTGCATTTCTCCTTTAATTAAAGGATCAAGTGCTGAAAAAGCTTCATCCATTAAAAGAATATCTGGATTAACCACCAATGCTCTTGCTATTCCAACTCTTTGCTTCATCCCTCCAGAAAGTTCATTAATATATTTATATTTTGAATCCTCAAGCCCCACAAGATTTAACACCTCAATAGCAAGCTCTTCTCTGATTTTCCTGGGAATATGCTTGACTTCAAGCCCATAAGTAACGTTTCTCAATACATTCATATGGGGAAAAAGTCCAAAGTTTTGAAAAACCATTGCAAATTTATCTTTTCTTAAATTAGAAAGATCTTTTCGATTTATAGCATTCATTTCCATGTTATTTACCAAAATAGATCCTGAATCTATTTTATAAATGCCATTTAAACACCTGACTAAAGTAGACTTACCACAGCCTGACATACCCATAATAACTAAAATTTCATTTTCATAAACATCAAGATTAATATTAGCATTTGCAATAAAAATAGAAGATTCTTTGTAGATTTGCATTCTATCTTTGCCATTTTCATAGTCTTTTATAGCTCTACTTATCTGCTTTTTGTCAACATAATACGAAAACACCTTATAACAATCTTTAATTTTAACAGCAACCCTACTCAAAGCAAACTCCTCAATAAGCCTGCATTATACTTTATAACACATCATTATAAATTATACTAAAATTATTAAATTTTTGCCGATCCGAAATAAAAAAACAAAAGATCCTTTAAAGGATCTTTTGTTAATAATTTATTATACTAATTAAATTAAAATTTTATCTAAGCAATGACAAAACATACTGAGGAACTTGATTAGCCTGTGCAATCATTGCCATTGCAGATTGTGTTAAGATACTATTAGTTGTTGCAGCTACAACCTCATCTGTCATTGTAGCGTCTTTTATTTGAGCATAAGATGCTTTTAAATTTTCAATTGCATACTCAGTACTATTCTTTATAGATTCAAGTCTATTTTGGAAAGCACCTAAATTTGCTCTTTGATCACTTATCATTCTAATAGCATTTTCTATTTTAGCAAGTGATGTATTAGCATCAACTGTAGTTGTAACATTAACAGGAGAATTAACTCCGCCTTGAGAAGGTGCTGTAGCAGGTGCTGGCTGTTGAGCTCCTTCCTGTTGAGCACCTTCTTGAACAGGCGCAACCTGAGCAGTTTGAGTTCCCTCACCAGAAAAAAGATTTGCAACATTAGCTGCATAAATATTTACAGCAATAGCTTCATCTTGATTTGCTCCAACATGAACTCTTAAGGTCCAAGAAGCTTGAGACCCTGAAAGTGATGATGGTGTGTTAATTTTTGCAGGCTGCATTCCAAGCTCTTCAGCTGTTCTTACATTTTGAGAAGCAGATTTGTTTGACAACATGTGCATTTGGTTATATTGAGCTTGATCAGCAATTCTATTAATTTCGTCTGTAAGTTGCTCTATTTCAATTTGTATAGAACCTCTGTCTGCATCTGAATATGTGCCGTTACCTGATTGAACTGCCAATTCTTTCATTCTTACTAAAACTTTTTCTACTTCATTCAAATTCCCTTCTGTTGTCTGAATAAAATTAATGGCTTTTGAAGTATTTCTAGAAGCTTGTGACAAACCTCTTATTTGAGCATTAATCTTACCAGAAACTCCCATACCAGCAGCATCATCAGAAGCTCGATTAATTCTGTATCCACTAGAAAGCTTTTCTTGAGTTTTGCTAAGATTAGCAGCATTAATACCATTATTTCTTGAAGCATTAATAGCTGATGTATTATGATTTATAATCATATATCATTCCTCCATGATAAAATTTAATTATTTATTTTTGGCAAATCCTTTTGCCTGTTAAAAAGAATAGCACAAAAAATTAAAAAAAAGAAACGCAGAAAACAATAGCATTAAAAATAATTACTATTATTTATTTCTTTGATTAAAATCAAAAGCCTTTAATGTGTTTTCCTGATCTTTCATGCGCTTAACAGTAAAGTCTAAGGTATTAAGTTCACCTTCCACTTTTCTCTCTCTATCATCATACTTCTTTTTATAATCTTCAACTTTATTTTTTTGATTAAAAATTTTCAAGTCGTAATTTTTTATTTTATTATAAAAAACTCCTCCTGAAGCCACAAGAGGAGACAAACAATCTCCTAGCATTTTAGCAATTCCATTATCATATACTCTGTCACCATTAAGGTCGAATAAAAAAAGCTCTCTAACATTATCAATGTTATTACGAATTGATTCATCAAACTTTTTCTCATCAAGCCTTAAATATCTAGAAAGTCCACCAGAAGAAGAAATGGAATTGGTAAACACTCCTATCTGATTAATTATTGAAAAATTAGGATCACTAGTAGCATAGGGCTTAAAAATTATTGACTCTAGTCTGGATTTAAGATTTTTCAATAAAAATTCAGACCGCAGAATACCTAAATTTTTATAAGCCTCTTCTTTTTGAGAATCACTAAGATAGGTCAACTCTTCAACTATATTAGATTTTTGATTGCTAAGTTGATCTTCATTGGAACTTACAATATTAATCTCAGCAAGAACCTCATTATAAGCACCAATAAAATCCAAAAGAACTCTCTTAATCCCCTCATAATCAGGCTCAACCTTAGCTTCAACCATATCGCTTGAGGCTTTTTTTAAACTTAATGTTACATTTGGAACTAAATCATTAATAACATTTGAATCCCTCTCAACATCTACTCCATCAAATTTTATTTTTGCATTCTCAGCAAAACTTTTAGCATTTATTGGCAAATGACCATCTCTATTTTTTGGATCAAAAATTTCAACATTGCTAATCACAATTACTTTATTATTTGCTTTATTTTCAATATTTATTTCTTCTAGATTAGAAAGAGCTCCAACATCAATCTCAACCTCTTCAAAATTATTTGAAATATTTACTAAAGGAAGCTCTAAAGAACCTTCCTTGCTACATATCTTAACCATATTCATTTGAATATATTTTTTTTCCAAAGGAGTTTTTAAATCAGATCCAAGATCAACTACACTATCTTCACTATCAACTTTTGCATCTTTAAATGTAGCCCCTCCAGGATTAAAAATAATCTTACTATCAGGCTCTTCTAAACCTGTATCAAAATACTTAACTTCAAATTTAATCTTACTCCTAGATGTAATTTCAATATCTTCAGGAATTTCAATTGATACTTCTGAAAGCGGATTGAGAATAAGGCTATTATTCTCAAAAGCAAGTCTATTATTGCTGCTAGATTGATTTAAAGCAATATCTGAAAGATTAGGATTAAAATTGGTTTTAAGTTCGCTTAAAATTCCAATTTGCTTAGCAAAAGACAATCCTTCTCCCTTGATAACAAGTTTATTTTCTTTGCCTTCCTTTAAGGATTGCAAAACAAAACGACTATTTCCATTTTTATCACTTTTTACTATTTTTGCAGATAAAAAGCCCTTTCCCTTGTTATTAATATCTCTCACAAGTAAATCAATGTTACCATTACTTTTTACATTAATTTCCTTCTTGCCAACTAAAAATATATAATCTCCCTCTGGGATTGTAACTTTTTTAGGATCAAAGTTTGAAGACAAAAAAACATCGGCTGAGGCTATTTGATCAACAATTAATTTGTGAGTCTCATTTTTAGATCCATATCTAGTAGACAAGGTTAAAACTTCGCTATTACTAGAATTTCCTGACATTAGATTAAAAGGACTGTTAAGTGACGTAATTTCTTTTGCAAGAGAATTTAAAGTAGAGATTTTCCTATTAATTAACTGCCAAGCACTTTTCTCTTGCTCTAAAGATTCAAGTTTCTTAAAAGAAGAATCAATTTTAGCTTTATCGGACTTAAGCATGGATTCACGAATTTCTTTAGTATTATATTTACTCTCAAGTCCAGGAACAAAAAATCCCGATGCCAAAATAATGCCCTCCGGGATAAATTATATCATTAATAAAATTGAAAATAAAATACAATATAAAATAAATAAAAAACATAAACTTTAAGCATCTAAACACTTTAAAATAAAAAAGTATAAAAAGTAAAAACTTTAAAAAAAATTAATGTTTATAGTAAAATAAATTAAAAGGAGCATAAAAATGCCAAATTTTTGCTTATTCAACTCAAAATCCGTTTTAACTGGAAATGATAAAATAGATAATTCAGCGGTTCTGATTAAAGATAATAAAATTTTTGATATTGTAACGTCTGATAGGCTTAAAAAAATGGATCTGGGAGAATACAAAATGATTGATACAAAAGGCAATTATATAACTCCTGGCCTTTACGACAATCATATTCACGGATTTCACGGTCATGGAACAGACCAGTGTTCAACAGAATCAATACTTAAAATGTCAGAACATTTAGCACAATACGGCGTAGTAGGATTTTTACCAACTCTTTATCCAAGACCAATAGATGAAATGATTGAAGCAATAAAAGCCTGCACAGCAGCAATTGGCAAAGAAAAGGGAGCTAAAATTCTAGGACTTCACCTTGAAGGACCTTTTTTTTCTCCTGAAAAAAAAGGAGCTCACCCCGTTTCTCATCTTCATGAACCTAGTATTAAAGTTATGCAAAAACTAATAGATGCAGCTGGTGGGGTATTTACAGAACCAAACGGCAAAAGAAAAACACATATAAGCACAATGACTGTTGCTCCTGAGCTTAAAGGCATGAGAGAGCTTGCAATATTTTGCCTTGAAAACAATATAAACCTTCAAGCAGGACACACAAATGCAACATATGAAAATATGATAGAAGGATTTCAAGTTGGAATACTCCATACAACCCATTTTTTCAACGCAATGTCAAAACTTGATCACAGAAATCCAAATGCAATAGGAGCAGTATTAATACACGGCGATGTTTCTTGTGAAATTATTGCAGATGGCCACCATATACACCCAAAATTAGTTTTAATGCTTAGAAAGCTTAAGGATATAAGTAAAATAGTCCTTGTAACTGACGGGCTTACTCCAAATTGTCAAACTTGTGGAAAACTAATTGCAAATGGAGATGAAGTTTATATTGCAGAAGATGGATTATTCCATAGCGTGAAAAGCAACACGATAGCTGGATCAACACTCACAATGATACAAGGTCTTAAAAATTTAGTAGAATTCGGATACAGTTTAAGCGATGCTGTTCAAGCAAGCTCCTACAATCCAACAAGAATCCTCAATATTGATAAAAAGGGATTAATATGCCATGGATATGATGCAAACATCAATGTCTTAGATAAAGATTTTAATCTAAAGTTAACAATGATAGAATCTAAAATAATTTTTAACAATCTCTAACTTTAAACTATTTTAAGGAGATAGCAATGAGATTAATAATCAGGCCTACATATGAAGAGATATCAAGGTGGGCAGCCAATCATGTAGCACAAAAAATTAAAGAATTTTCTCCAACAAAAGAAAAGCCATTTATCCTTGGGCTTCCAACAGGAAGCTCTCCAATTGGTATGTACAAAAATTTAATTGAATTAAATAAAGATAAAAAAATTTCATTTCAAAATGTCATAACTTTTAACATGGATGAATATATAGGAATTGAAAAAAATCATCCTCAAAGTTACCATTCATTTATGTGGAAAAATTTTTTTTCTCACATTGATATTAAAAAAGAAAACATAAACATATTAAATGGAAATGCTTTAAATCTTGAAAAAGAATGTGAAGAGTATGAAAAAAAAATGAAAGGTTTCGGAGGAATCATGCTTTTTGTAGGTGGAATTGGGCCTGATGGTCACATTGCTTTTAACGAACCTGGTTCCTCCCTAACATCAAGAACAAGAATTAAAACTTTAACCCAAGATACAATCATTGCTAATTCAAGATTTTTCGAAGGCAATCTGAACAAAGTTCCCAAAAGTGCACTAACTGTTGGAGTTGGAACAATTATGGATTCACAAGAAATTTTAATAATAGTAAACGGACATAGTAAAGCAAGAGCATTAAAGCATGCTATTGAAAAAGGCATTAATCATATGTGGACAATTAGCGCGCTTCAATTACATAAAAATGCAATCATAGTATCTGACAAAAATGCAACTTACGAATTAAAAGTCGGAACGGTAGAATACTTTAACGACATAGAAAAAGAAAACTTTAATAATGACTTAAAATAAATTACTTAACATTTTAAAGTAAAATACTAAGCCTAAAATTGAAAATCTTTACAAAAATAAAGGCTAATTGTTAACTTCATTGTAAATTTTTGAAACTTCTTCCCAATTTAAAGCCTTAAAAAATGCATCAACATATTCAATTCTTCTATTTTGATATTTAAGATAATAGGCATGCTCCCAAACATCAATACCTAAAATCGGCTTATAAGACTTCATTAAAGGACTATCCTGATTAGGCATTGAAATAACTTTAAGCCCACTATCAGGACACAATACTAACCACGCCCAACCACTTCCAAAAATTTTCATCGCGGTATCTTTCAAATTAGCCTTAAGAACATCTAGGCTCCCAAAAGCCGTATTAATATCATCTTTAAACTTTTCAAAAAGATTACTCTTATTTCCTGGCCTTAAAGTTCTAAAATATAAAGTATGGTTCGAATAGCCCCCAGCATTATTTCTTATTAAAGTTTGAAATTCCTCTGGAAAATCATGAATATTTTTCAATATGTTTGACACATCTGTTAAATGAATTTTCCCCATTTTTTCAAAAATAGAATTCAAGTTCACTACAAAACCATTATGATGTTTGCTATGATGAATTTCCATAGTTTTAGCATCAATATAAGGCTCAACAGCATCATAATCATAACCAAGTTCTGGCAGCTTAAACATAAAACCCCCTGTTTTAACTTTTACCATGACAATTTTTATATTTCTTCCCACTTCCACAATAACAAGGCTCATTTCTACCTATTTTAGGAGAGCTTCTAACCACTTGAACATTAGAAATGCTTTTATTCTCATTAATAACAATTCCAGAAAGTTCTTTATGAATTGGTTTAACATTCCTAGACTTCTTTGTTGGCTTAAAATCGGAAGAATTTTTGCTATCCAATTTTAACTGAAGAACACGCCTTATAGTAGAAACTTTAATGTCTTTAATAAGCTCGCTAAATATTGAAAATCCCTCTTCTTTGTATTCTGTGATTGGATTTTTATTAGCATAAGACCTTAAATAAACAGCCTCTCTTAAAGAGTCTAAATTTGCAAGATGTTCTTGAAATTTAAAATCAATATTTTTCAAATATTCATATCTTAAAAATCCATTAAAAAGATCCCTACCGATCAAATTTTCCTTTTCATCTAAATTTGCCTTTGCTATTTGCATTAGCTTAGCCTTTAAATCAAGAGAATTAATATTTTCAATAGAGCCAAGACTCTCAAACATATAGGCAAAAATTGAATTTACTTCATTTAAAAAAACATTTGAAACTGCATTACTTTTTGTCCCCTCAAGTAAAAAACTAAGATATTCTTCTAAGGAAACAAGAATACGATCCTTAAGAGCCGTATCTTCAAGAATAGAGTTTCTCTGGGCATAAATAAAATCTCTCTGTTTTGTAATAACATCGTCATACTCTAGTAAATGCTTTCTAATTTCAAAATTTCTGTCTTCTACTCTTTTTTGAGCATTAATCAAAGATTTGGTTAAAAGAGAATGCATAATGGGCTCTCCTGTTGCCATTCCAAGCTTGCCCATTAACGACCTTAGATTGTCTCCAGCAAAAAGCCGCATTAAATCGTCCTCAAGCGACACATAAAACCTTGAGCGCCCAGGATCACCTTGTCTTCCACTACGCCCACGAAGCTGGTTGTCTATTCGCCTTGATTCGTGACGTTCACTACCAATAACATAAAGCCCACCAAGACTTTTAACCTCATTATAGTCTTTCAGGTAATTTTCTCTCTCATTTTTAACAGCCTCTTGAAATTCTTCAAGGCTTACATTAGTCCCAATTTTTTTTCTAACCCTGTGTTCAATATTGCCTCCAAGTTTAATATCCGTACCACGACCAGCCATATTTGTTGCTATTGTAACCGCATGTTTTGCTCCAGCTTCAGCAATAATAAATGCTTCTCGAGAATGATTTTTTGCATTAAGAACTTCATGCTTAATCCCTCTATTTTTAAACATGGCTGATAAAATCTCAGATTTTTCAATAGAAACAGTTCCCACTAAAACCGGTTGGCCCTTTTTGTAAGTTTTATAAACCTCATCTGTAATCGCATTAAACTTAAATTCTTCTGTATAATAAATAGTATCATCTTCATCTATTCGTGCTAACAATCTATTTGTTGGAACTACAACTACATCAAGATTATATATTTTATGAAATTCCTTAGCTTCTGTATCAGCTGTACCTGTCATACCAGAAATTTTATCAAACATTCTAAATAAATTTTGAAAAGTAATAGTTGCCATAGTCCTATTTTCATTGGCAACTCTAACTCCTTCTTTAGCTTCAATAGCCTGATGAAGTCCATCAGAATATCTTCGCCCTGTTAAAACTCTCCCGGTAAATTCATCTACAATCTCAACCCCAGAATCCCCAACAATATATTCCCTATTTTTTAAAAAAAGTAAATGTGCTTTTAAAGCTTGGGTCATATAATGAACATAATTAAAATTTGAATCGGTATACATAGACCCACTAATAATACCTTTAGAAACTAAAAGCTGTTCAAGATTATTAAGCCCTTTGGCAGTAAAAGAAATTCTTTTAGCTTTTTCATCAACAGTATAATCGCCATCAAGATCATCTATTTCTAATGGATAATCACCTGTTTTGGGATCCTTTGAACACTCTTTTAAAAAAGATACAAGAGAATTAACCTCAAGATAAGCATTGGTGTTGCCCTCAGTAGGTCCTGAAATAATCAAGGGAGTTCTTGCTTCATCGATCAAAATAGAATCAATTTCATCAATAATACAATAATTAAACTTTCTTAAGGATTTCTCATTCAAGTCATAACGCATATTATCTCTTAGGTAATCAAATCCAAGTTCATTATTTGTAACATAAGTAATATCTTTAGCATATTGAGCCTTTCTTAGCTCATAATCCATATTAGATAAAACAACCCCTACGCTAACGCCCAAAAGATCAAAAACTGGCCTCATCCAATTGGAGTCACGCTCTGCAAGATAGTCATTAACAGTAACAATAATAACCCCATCTCCTGTCAAACTATTCAAATAAGCCGCTTGAACTGAGGAAAGAGTTTTTCCTTCTCCTGTTTTCATCTCTATTATTTTGCCTTTATGAAGAGCAAGCCCTGCAATAATTTGAACATCATAAGGCCTTTCTTTAAGGCGCCTTCTAGCAGCTTCTCTAGACAGAGTAAAAGCTCGCTCTAAAATATTCTCTAAAGAACTACCCGATTTTAATTCATCTTTAAGCTTTTCCGTCTCCTTTGAAAAATCTTCATCTGCCAACAATAATGCCCAACGCTCAAGCTTATTAATATTTCTTAAAGTTGGAAGATAATCTTTTAAATCTCTTTTACTTTTTGAGCCAATGGTCGTCTCAAGTACCGCTTTTAACATGTTAGGCATTAATTCTCCTAAATAATTGACTTAAAGTCATTTTAAATAATAATATAAAAATATGAAAAAACACTATAAAGCTCTTATATTAAGCTTGCTTTTTGCAATTATATCATGTAATACTAAAACTTTAAACGAACTAGGAGAAGAACAATTCAAAATACCATTTGGAACACTTCCTGGTGCAATAATGCCCCTGAATAACAAATTTACAAATTCAAAATTTGATATCAAAACGTATAACGGGCTAGTGTACATTGCAGAAATAAAAACAAATAAATTAATGATTTTTAACTCATACGGAAAGCTAATACAAACCTATCAAAATGGAATATTTAAAACAAATCCCAATTTAAAAATAAAAAAAATAGATTTTGAAGGAATTCAAGCAATATACCCGCTAAAAGATTTCATTATTGTCGCAGACAAACTAAATAATAAAAAATCAAAATTAAATCAAAAAGAAAATATTGCCTACTTCATGAGAATACTAATACTAAACAAAAACTCGTCTGTAGAAATTTTGGGTCAAGAAGGTTTAAATGGAATACCATTTCCACAAATTTACGATGTTAATGTTGATGAAAATGGCAACATTGCAATAATATCAATATATAGCGAAGGATATATAATATATTCTTATAATAAAGACTTTTCTCCACTTTATAAAATTTACGTCAATAAAAACCTACTAGAAAAAATAGAAAATCAAAAGAAAAAATACAATATTTCAATAGACAAGGTTTTTTTTGAAGTTAACAAAAAAACTCTTTATGTAAAAACTACTTACTATGAAAACATTGGTGACAATGAAAATATAAACGATATTGGAATTAAAATTAAAGATCAATATATCTATAAAATGAGTTTGAAAAAAAACAAAGAATTAGAAGTAATAAGTAAAATAGCTCTTCCTAAAAACTTACTAGATGATAAACAGGAGAGCTTTATCAACATTATAAAAATACAAAAAGACAAAATAATAGCATCTACTAACATGAAAAATCTATCTAACAATTTAATATGGAAATTAGACAATAAAGGCTTAATTAAAGAACAAATAGCTTTAATTGAGCCTGCAAATTTAATGTTTCTCTCTGAGAGTTTATCTAAAGATGGAATACTTAGTATACTTTATGGCGGAAAAACTGGTGTTAGTGTTTACTGGTGGAATTTAAATGAGTTATTAAAATTATAATTATAAGAAGGTTGAATTTGCAAATACAATGAAAAAAATTAATTGCAATCAACAAATAGAAATTGAATACCAAAAAAAATTGAAAAAACATATTATTATTGGAATAATTTTTGTTATAATTCTTTTATTTTTTAAAATTTTATTAATTCCCAGAATTCAAAATCACGAAAATAATAAAACCAATATCAAAATGATAATAAGCCACAAACAAGACAAAAACAGATTATCGCTAAAAATAAACATAAAAACAAAAAAAATTACCAACCTAGGAAAAGCTAAGCTAGACATTTATCTAGATAATAGATTAATTGAAAGCAATATGTTTTATATAAACAGAAAAAACTTTACAACATATGCTAATATAATCTATCAAAATGAAGGTTTATTAAGTATAATATTAAAGAGTAATGGCAATAATAATGTTTTTTATACTAAAAGAATAAAACCTAGAGGATAAAATATGATACAAATATACTTCATGTCTGTTTTGCTTAACATCTTAGGGGGAATAATACTTGCATTTCCAATATTAATAGAAAGAATAAGTTTTTTTAAAATTTTTGAAGATTTTGTAAATTTAATAAACGATAACAAAAAGGTAAAAAGCATTTTTGGATTATTATTTTTAATAACCAGTGCCCTTGAAATAATCAAGCCCTACAAATTGCCAATAATTGGAAATTTGATTCCAGCTATAAGTTTATTTTTAATTGGATTTATCTTGTTTTTAAAACAAAAATTACCAACAGAAGTTCAAAATAATAAAAAATATGGAAAATTTAAATCAATGCTTGAGAGCAATCAGCAGCTAATTGGCATTATATCAATAATTATAGGAATAATTCATTTTTTAGCAGCAGAAATACCTTTATTGTAAGATGTTGCAAGGTTAAAAATAAAGATACAATTTTAAAAAACTACTAAAAAGCAACTTGACTTTAACATAAGCATTCTATATTATTACTATAATTTAATATAAATTTTAATTACTGGCCCAATAAAAGCCATAAATGGTATAAAGGAAGAAGATATAATGTTATTTAGAACATATAAACATTTGAAATTAATAATACTGCCCATGTTAATGCTGAGTTGCGTTTTTTTTAAAAAGCCACAATCTGTACATCAAGAAAGCAGTACTGGCAAGCCAATAATCGACGGGAAATTACATTTAAAAAATTCACAATCTACACAACAAGAAAGCAGTACTGGCAAGCCAATAAGCGATGAAAAATTAAATTTAATATCAGGCAAAATTTCAAATAAAAAATTGCCAATCATAAATGGTAATCATGACGTAACTTGGATAAAAACAAGGGCAATGACAATCTTAGATGAATATGGAAAAGAAATACCAGAATTTAAAAACAAATTTGGATATTCTTATATACTATCTCCTATAAAAATGGATAATGAATATAGTTATTACACATCACTATTAATACTTTTTGAAACCACTAAAAATGGAGACAAAGAATATGAAATCGAAGATATTAAATTTGTAACAGCTGGTTCCAACCTAGAGCTTAAAAATTCCCTTCTAATTATTGAAAATTCACAAGAAGAAGGATATGTTACTGCATACCCATTTGGAATATTGATGAGCGACGAAATTAAAAATGCTTTTAAATTAACATATCAAAATGGTCATTGGAATTATATGCTTGCAGATTTAACTGTTAAAAACAAACTTACCCAAGAAACTAAAATTTATAAAATTTCTCTTAATTCAAAATTAATTATTGAATTTTTAAAAGAAGTGCTAAAAGAAAATTCCATATTAAAAGACATAGCTGGAGATCTATTTGAAGATATATAAATACACAAAAGGAAACATCTTATGAGCATTAGAAAATTTATTTTAACCTTGATAATTCTTTCTCTAGCTCAAAATATTTTTTCTAAAAACGAAATTAATATCTTAGAAAATGAAAATTATATTGTAAAAGAAAATATAAAAACAGAAATTAAAAAACTAAAACAAAGTTTTTTACTTGCATCTGTTGATGTCGCCATTAGCCAGCCCTACATAGAATTATTAGATTTAAATGGAGACCTGATACAAGAACTTGTTGGCATTAGTTATTCATTTATAAATGTATTTTCAAAAATTGGATCTTCTGCTATTATTTCATTTGACCTATCAAACGAAGCTTCAAAAAAATACAAAATCACAAAATTAGAATTTTTAAGTTCAGATAAAGGCAATTTTATTAATAGTCTAAGTAGTCTTACTAGTGGAAAGCAACAATCAAAAAAAGAGCTTGCAAAAGATGCTTATTCATTTGGCACATTAAGAACTGAATCTCTTTCAAAAACAATTGCAGAATATTACAAAAATAATAACTGGTATTATATTTTAGCAGCAATAACAGTAGAAAATAATATAAATAAAGAAACTAAAAAATACGAAATTAGAATTAACCCTAAAATATATAATGATTTCCAAAAAAATTTGAGATTACATTTTAAAGGAAACCAAACAAAAAAGTTCCCAATACCCATTATAGAATAAACCAAAAATTAATATAAAAAATATTTTTACTTCTCTAAGAGAGCTAAATATATGATAATAAAACAATGAGCAGCAACAAAACAATAATAATAAATTTAAATAATTTAGAACATAACCTAAATTTAATTAAAAATAAAATTGGTGAAAAAGAAATAGTGGCCACCTTAAAAGGCGACGCATATGGTCACGGGCTTATAAATATCTTTAAATTTTTAAAATCAAAAAAAATAAATTATTTTGGACTCTCTAGCATTGAAGATGCTAAAACACTTAAAAAAATTGATAAAAATATAAAAATATTGATGTACATTAAAGTGGATAAAAAAGAAATTAAAAATTTGATTAAACTTGAGTTATTACCATTTGTTGCTGATTTTGAATATCTATTTTTAATAGAAAAAGAATGTGCATTGCAAAAAACTAAAATAAAAGTCCACTTAAAAATTGATATTGGAATGAATAGATATGGAATAAAAATAGATGGTGCCCTTGAAATAGCCACATACATTCAAAATTCAAAATTTCTAGAACTAGAGGGAGTTTGCTCACATCTCCCATCAACAGAAAACTTTAAAACCACACAAAAACAAATAGAACAATTCTTATTTTTTTTGGAAACGCTAAAACAAAAAAATATTAATCCCAAATTTGTCCATATTTCTAATTCAGGACACATTATCAACTACAAACTAAGTCCACAATTTAATATGGTAAGACCGGGTCTTATTCTTTACGGTTATTACCCATCGCTAAAAAACAAAAAACCTGCTTTAAATTTTAAGCCCGTATTAAGTTTATTTTCAAAAGTAATATTTATCAAAAATATAAAAAAGGGTGAAAAAATTTCATATTCAGGCATATTCCAAGCAAAAGAAGATATGAAAATAGGAATTATTCCAATCGGATATTTTGATGGAATACCTCAAAATATAAGTAATGATTTTTATTTTTTAATAAACAATAAAAAATGTAAAATAAAAGGAAAAGTTTGCATGAATCTAACAATAGTAGAAATTCCCAAAGACCTAAAAATTAAAACAGGTTCAAAAGTAGAAATTGTATCAGAAAAATTAAGTATAGATGAAATGAGCAAATTTTCTAAAAGAAGTAATTATGAATTACTATGTAATATAGGAAAATATGAGAATAAAAAATACTTAGATTAAATTGCCCAAAGAATCAAATTTTTGAAAATCTATCAAATTACCTCTAGAATCATAAATCCACTTATAAATTGAAAATCCCCCAACATCATCTCTTAATCTCAAATCCGGACCATAATTTGACTGCTTTGATATTTTGCCAAATTTATTGTATTCATATTTATAAACACTAACTCCATGAATATCCTCTTGCAATTGTCCCAGGCTGCCAAAATTTTTTTGAGAAATAAGCCTATTTTGTTTATCATATTCATATAAATATTCAAAAACAAAATTAAAATCAGCAACCAAAACTCCATCCTTAGAATAATTTTTCTTTGAAATCATATTGCCATTAGAATCATAACTAAATTTATACTTTGAAACTCCTTCAAAATCATCTATTGGATTAACAAAATCCCCGCCAAAATGTTCTTGAGCAATCAAAAATCCTTCTTTGTCGTAAGAGTACCTGTAAATCATCACGCCTTTAACATCAGCTATTAAATTAAAATTTTTATCAAAAAAAATATTTTCTATTAGATAAAAATTATCATCATATTTATAACTATAAATAGCAATGCCTTTAAAATTATCCATTATTTCATACTTTTCCTCATAAACAGTAGGAATATCTCTATTATAGTTTTTATTAATCTTATTACTGTAGTTTATTATCCTTTTTTCATTATTTTGGATATAAAAAATAGTCTTCTTCATGGCATACCCATTTTGACTGATTGTTAAATTATTATTATTGTCATAATTATATTCTTTATAATAACAATCTTTCTCTTTAAAATAATATTCATAACGATAAATTGCTACATTATTTTCATCAGGAGTTAAGTTGTTATTAATATCATAATTTAAAATCTCAATAACTTTTCCATCAACATCATAATGATATATTTTAGTAGCTACAGAAAATGGATTTGAAACAGTGTGAGCTGATTTATCAAGATATTCCTCTTTAATAAGATTATGATTAGCATCATAGGTTAATCTAAACCCACAAGTACCATTTTTTGATCTTACAATATAACCATTCTCATCGCAATACAAAACCGTTTTAACAAATTTGTCATGATCATAGCTGATCTTTGTAAAATATACATTATTTAAATCTTTAATTTGAATCCCTGATTCATTAAATCTGTAAACACTAAACTCTCTCTCATTATCGTATAAAAAATGGTAATAAGAAACACCATATTTATCCCTAACCATTTCATTAGACCTATTATAATTAAAAATATTTTTAATCCTGCCATCACTCATATACTCTATATGTTCAATGTAAACACCATTATTATTTTTAAAAGCAAATCCCCTATTTAGAAATATGCGCCTCTCACTGTGCTTGGATCTTTCTATTTTAATTTGGTTTGCATTAAAAAAAGAAGGCATTAAAATACTAAGCTTACCAATATAATCAACTAAAATAAGATTATTATTGCGATCATAAGTAAATTTATATCCGCACTCTTCCTCAGACTCTTCTTTTGTAATCTCATATTTGCCTACTATACTGTAATTAACAGAATAATCTGCAAACTTATAATAAACTTCTTTTGAAAAAAGAGGAGCACTAATAAAAAAAATTATAAATAACATGAATAAATTCCTTGATAAATCAACCCTATTTTGATAGATTTATTATACAATAAATCTATCAAAAGGAGCTTAAAATGGCTAAAATTTCTAAAAACGCTCAAAGATCGGGTTCAAAAGAACTAATAAGTCGATGGGGAGGGAAAATTATAATGAAATCAAAATTTGAAAATGGAAAAATAAAGCATTATGCAGAATGTCAAACTTCAAAAAATATAGCAAGAAAGCCAAGGGATTTATTTTAACAAATAAATCCACTTACCTGTAAACGCTATTTTTTTTGCATTCTATCACTAAATTTAACCCAAGCTTCATCTTGCTCTTGTTTTGTATAGTTCTTATTTGTTACTTGCTTAAAAGCTGCGCCTTTTTTTGGGAAAGAATTTCTAACCTGTTCTTTTATTTCCTCTCTTTGCTTTCTAATTTTTTCCAATTGCCTTTTAACTCTTTCATTTGAATCAAAAAGGCCGCTTCCACTTTTATTCAAACCAGCTCTAAAATCCAATCTAGACAAAGCTTCTTTATAGCTTTGATGCTTGCCTGTCAAAAACAAAACAATTCTTTTAAACAAACTTAAATCCTTATAAGCAGTATTCAAAAGCGAATACAAGTCAAGTTTATATATTTTATATAAAGGCAACAGTTCATTACTATTTTTAAAGTATTTAGCTGCTTCAACTTTAATCAAATCTTTAAGATGAACTTGAACACTTTGTGTTTTATAAATTCTTCTGTAATGAGAAACAATAAGGTCAAGAAACTTGACTTTATTTTTTAAGCAATACTCATTCATAATATATCTAGATACTAATCTATTAAGAAGCTCTTCTAAGCCTTCTTCTGTGAAAATAGAAGAAGGATCATCTCCAAAGCTAAGAATTTTAAATATACTAGCTCTTAATTCACTATTAAGAAATTGCAAAACCTTTTCATATTCTTCTAGAAAAAACTCATATGCAAAAGGCTTGTACAAATAAAAATTTTCTTTTACTTGAAATATTTTTGGCAAAATATCATTAATTTTAGATTCAAAAAAATACATATTAGCAACTAACAAAAAATTTTTAGGATCACTCAGCCCTTCAGAATAAACTTTTAAAACCCCAAAAAACTCTTCTGTATCAATTGAACCTTTTTTAAACTCTAAAGTCTTTTCAATTGCTTTTAAAGATTCATCAATTTTAATAGCTTCTATGGCCTTAAGCTCTTCTAAGTCTTTTTCATTTTTAATAAAAAGATTAAGAAACTCCAAAAAAACAAAATAATTTTTTGAAAAAGTAATTCCTTTCTTACCAAGAACTTCATCCTTGATTTCAATTATGCCATAGAGAATCTTGGAAATAGCACCAATAATATTCTTGCCCTCTTCTAAAACCCTCTCATAATCAATAAGTTTTAATCCTTTTATTCTAACAAAAACATCTTTTACAACATTATTAGAAGCAATATTAAAAAATATTTTTTTAACAAACTCAATAAAATATAAAGCCCTGCTAGATGGAATTATCAATGATTTCCAAACTAATATTTCTTTTAATTGTGATTTTGTTTCAAAAAATTTATAGTTAATATCTGAATCTGCAATAGTTATAAATTCATTCTGAAAAACCAACAAACTAGATTCTATATTCTTAACAGTAAGCAAAGAGCTAAAAAGCTCTATTCCTATATAAGTTTTCAAAAATAAATCATCAATAGAATAATAATAAAAATCATAACTGGCCTCATCGGTTAAAATTATGCTATCTGGCAAAAATTCTCCATCTGTTGCTATTTTATTAGTAACTATTCCTCTTCTAACTTCATAAAGTTTACGAAATAAAAAATCAAGCTCCCCTTTTAAACCTCGTATTCTTACAGAATGCTCTTCTATAAAAGAAGAATAATCTATAGCTTCCTTTTTATAAGACAAAATCGTTTTCAAAATTGATTTTTGGGTATCAGAAGATATTCCTAGTTGAGAAATCAAAATATCTAATTCTTTGCTACTCATATAAAAAATTTCTGGTAATTTTTTCATATTGTTCCTTATATTACATTTAAATAATAAAACATATTACATTAAAAATATATTAACAAGCCAAAATTAAGATCAAACAATCAATAAAAGTTAAATAACATTAAATTATATAAAAAATATAAAAGCAAAAAAATTAAAGAAATGCCCCTACTGAAAACTCCTTTAAATTTAACCACTAAAAATAAAACTAAAGTTATAAATACCATTATACTAAAATCTAAAATATAAATATCTTGCAACAAGATAGGTCTGAAAAAACTACTACTAGCTAAAATAAACCCAATATTAAAAATATTGCTACCAATAATGTTGCCAAATGCAATGTCTGATTCTTTTCTAATTATTGCAAAAAGAGATACAACAAGCTCAGGAACACTTGTCCCAAAAGCTACAACTATAATTCCAATCAACTTTTCACTAACATTAAAAACATTGTTGGCAATGTAAAGAGCCCCATCTACCAATAATTTCGATCCTAAATAAAGAAAATACATGCTAATAAAAAAACTTAAAGAATTAAAAAATACAAAATTTAAACTCTGATTTAAATTGCTTGCACCTTCTTGAAAAGAATTTTCCAAGCTGGCATGCTCTTTTTCTTCTTTATAAAAGAATAACAGATAGGATAAAAACAAAATTAAGATACTAAATGAGCTAAAACGATTATAAGGTGTTACAAAAAAAGAGTAAGATCTAAAATCAAATGAAAGCAATAAAAGAAGAAACATTAATAAAAACAGAAACATAAAAGAAAGCTTAAGTCTTTTAAAATCTGCCTTAATCTTTAAAAAAAATCCCGCTAAAGGTAGAGCAAGCAATATATTAATAATATTGCTGCCAATAACATTAGAAACAACAATTTCATTTTTACCCTTAAAAGCTGCCACCAAACTTGTAAAAAGCTCTGGAGCACTTGTTGAAAAAGACACTATTGTAACTCCTATTAAAAGTGTTGGAACTTTTAAATAAGTAGCAATACCAACTGAACTTTTTAAAAGCAAATCACCACCAAGATACAATAAAAAAATCCCAAATCCTACATAAAAAAATTGAATTAAATGTTCCAAATGAATCTCCTTTATAAGAAACAACAGTTTAAAAAGAATCTAAATATTCTTTTAAACTGCCTTTAACCATATAATAAACATTAGATGCGTTCCAAAGACTAAAGCCACTACCAAATGACTCTTTGACCCCTTTAAGCTGAAACTTTAAATACTTTAAATAAATCTCATCATTCACAAATCTTTCTTTTCCTAGCAAAAAAGCTTGAACATAAGGCCTAATGACAGCCCTATCTAAAGAAAAAGCAAGTGCTCTATCGCTTCCCTCTTTATAAATTCTATAAGCTCTTTTTGTATAATAAAAATTGCTTGGCAAAAAATCATCAGTATAATGCGAAGGATAAAACATAGGAGATATAACATCAACATAATCTGATAACATTGCAATATTTTGCCCAATACTGTTAGTAGGAAACCAGCCATTGTACCCATAAATATCAACAGAAATAGGAACATAAAGATGTTCTCTTGCCATAATCAAAAAAGATTCAAGAGCATCAACGGGTTGCATCTCATACTTATTCATTCTTGAGACTGCAAGAGATACAGGCCCATCTGATGGAAATCTGATATAATCAAATTGTATCTCGTCAACTCCAAAAGATTGTATTTCTTTTGCAATAGAAATATTATACTCCCAAGTAGCAGGAGAAAAAATATCTACCCAATGCTCTACTTGCACATATTTCATAAGACCACTAGAATCAACTTTTTCAATAAAATAAGCCCAGGGTTTATTGGTCTTTTTATTCCAAAGAGCGTGCTTAAAATTATCATGATAATACAATTTTGCATCTTTAAATACAACACATCTAGCAATAACATAAATTCCAAGCTCTTTGGCTTTTTTAACAATATAAGAAACATCAATAAAGTTTTTAACAGATCTCAACTTATTGGGCAAAGAAAGCTTGCTAGAATAAGTCAAATTACCATTATCATCTTTAAAATCAATTACAACGGCATTCATACCCGAATCTTTAATAAATTTAAATCTTTCATCAACTGCTCTCTTATTACGCAATGTATATGCTGTTAAATAAATAGACCCCTTATTTTTAGCAAGCTGCATCCTTTGTGATTTTTCAAAAAAATCTTGATCCTGTAAAGATAATTTTCCAATAAATACCCATTGCCCATTAAAATAAGAATAAAAATGATTATCATATGTTCTAACTAAAATTTTTTCTACATTCTTGCTAGATAAGTCTAAAATACGTATTATTTGCTTTTTAAAAGGAAAAGAAATTTTTTTAATAAATCCACTTTTCTGACTAATTAAAAAAATATCTCCATAAACTCCAGAAGAAAAATATAAATTATTTGTCTCTTCTTTTGAAAATTCAATAGCGCTAATAATGTCATAATATCCTGCGCCTAAATAAATCTGTGGAATTAAACGATTTAAATTTTTAAAACTAACAGCTCCATTAACACTAAGATAAATGCCATGAATCGCAGTTCCAATAGCAATGCGTTTATACTCTCCTTGAGAAAAGGCGCTCGATGTAATATACGCACTACTGTTAAATTTGTCAATTCCCACTAATTTTTTAAAATTTTTTGAATAATCATAAGAAACGTAAAGATTGTTACTTGTAGTCAAAAAGGAATTTGAAGAATAAACATCTTCATAAATAGAAGTAATTCGACTAGGAATAAGTTTATGAAAAGGATAAACCCACCTAGAATCTATCCCATTAACTTGAACTTTGGTTATTTTCCCATTAACATTTTTACTCAAAAATCCTTTATGAACAAAAAATAAACTATATTTTTTAAAAAATTCTTCATCAATTAATGAATATATAGTAAAAACTTTAAAAACAAAAAAGAAGAAAATAACTATCCAATAGATAAAAATCTTCATATACATTAATACATGATACTTGCAAATCAAAAAATATTAAATAACAATGATCTTTATTTAACCAATTGAATCTCAATTAAATTCAAAAATATTAAAATATTGTAACAAATTTGCTCTTAAAAATCTTAAGCCCTGCCATAAAGCCTTGTAATAAAACTTATATTTTTACTCAAAGCAGTATCTAAATCACTTTCTAATAATCTAAAAATACAATTATCTAGAGTACTTTTTGGAATATTTACTCTAAATTCATCTCTTAAATTAATATAATCTTGCATTGGCACTATTACATTGTTAGAAACGCTATTCATAGCACTTCTTATCATGTCCCAAACAACAAAATTTTCATTTGTATTTAAATAATCAAAAATGTACTTTTTATGCAAATCATCTAAAGAGTCAACAAATCCTCGTATTGTATCATTATCAGTAATTCCTGTATAAACTATACAATTTTTGATATAATTATGAGGAAGGTTCTGATTGTCTGAATCAAAATCAAAGGCAAGCTTCATCATTTTCATTCCTGGAAAATTAAAAAAATCTCTTAGTCTTGAAACATCTTCAAGATCATTTTCAAAATCTTCAACCCAAATTTTTAAATCTTTAATTTCATTTAAAATAAAATTGAAAAAATCCCGTCCTGGTGACTTTACCCACAACCCATTAAGAGCATAAGTCTCACCGGCACTAACTTCCCAAGTAGAAACAAAACCCCTGAAATGATCAATTTTAATTATATCTGCACACTTTCTTAAAATCCCAATCCTTTTGGCCCACCATTCATACTTAAATTTCTTTAAAACATTCCAGCTATAAGCTGGACTATCCCAAGCTTGCTCTTGTTCTAAAAAATAATCTGGAGAAATTCCTGCAACCTTATCTTTGCTTGCATCAAATCTCAGCTTAAAATATTTTTGATGTGCCCAAACATCAGCAGAATCATAAGCTATAAAAAGAGGCATATTAATAACTAACTCAATCCCCTTATCATTTGCATAGCGCTTTAAAGCTTGAAACTGTGAAAAAAAGAAATACTGCAATACCTCTTGCACTTTAATCTCTTTTGAAAGAAGATTTCTCAATTTAAACAAATCTTTTTCATTTCTTTTAAGAATTCCTCTATCAAAAAGAACATTAAAAGCATCCTTTGACTCTTTAAAAAAATATTCTTTAAATACAACAAAACTTGCAAAATCTAAAAGCCAATAAGAAGAGTTTTTTTTAAATTTTTCAAAGCTTCTAACCTCATCAACCGAAGCTCTACTAATAAAATTTAAAGCAGCTTCTTTAAGAAATTTATCTTTAAAGCTCAATTTTTTTAAATCAGAATATCTAGTTTCATTTCCCTTTAAAAGACTCAAATCCGAATCTATAAATTTATCAATTGCCTCTAAATCAATATAATAAACATTACCAGCAAAGGCTGAAAAAATTGAATAGGGAGGGGATCTTGTAAAATCAATAGGAGAATAAGCAAACATTTGCCAATAACTTTGAGAAGATGCAAATAAAAAATCTATAAATTTATAAGCCCCTTTGCCCAAATCTCCAATGCCATATTTAGATGGCAAAGAACTTATGTTAAGCAAAATACCGCTTTTTCTTTTTAAATTTAAATTAATTCTTATTTTTTCATATTTCATATAAAACCTCTATTAATTAATAATTTAAATAATTTCTTACTGTATTATAAATTATAATCAATATCAAATCAGAACAACATATCAAATAGCAATTTTAAAAAAAATTTAGAAATTAAATACTTTTATGATAAAATCTATTAATGAGTACCAAGTTGACTACACTATTGTTGCTATTATTTTTAGTCCAAAGCTTGGCTTTTTCTTCTGAGATCTTTGAATTCAAATACATCAAAGGCTCAAAGTTTAGATTAGAAGGTATAGATAATCAAAAAATATATTTAAACGGCCATTATAATTCAAGCTCTACGACCAATATTCAGATTTCAAGTGAAATAAAAGACATAAAAGAAAAATTTGCAAACATTAAAGCTTTTTTTAGAATCTTAAAAAGAGAAAATATTAATGAACCTTACCTATTAGATGAAGAATTTGAAGAAACCTTCATCGTAAATAAGCAAGGAGAATATGTAATAGGAGCAAATCAAAAAAGACCCTCTGTTAGAGGCATTCCAAGATTTCCAAAAACACCAATCAAAATAAATGAAAAATGGACATATCCTGCAGAAGAATATATAGAAGCATCAAAAATAGATAAAAGCATAAAAGATTTCGTTGTAAAATTTAATGTTAACTACGAATATAAAGGCAAAGAAGAATACAATGACAAGCATTATCACATAATTCTTTCGAATTATGAATCACAATATAATGTAAAAAACATCTCTTTCTATCAAAAAGTAGACCAAAAAATTTATTTTGATAATGAAATCGGCAATACATATAAATATAGCGATAAATATATATTTGAAATAAATCAAAACAACAACCAACATTTTAAAATGATTGGGAATTCTATTGGAAGAATAGTTTCAATTGAACTTCCGAATGATAATCTTATTGAAAATGAAGTTGAAAATTACATTCAGGAAAAAAAAATAAAAGCTATTGAAGTTGAAAAAAATAATAAAGGCATTAATTTAAGCTTTGACATTGAATTTTATCCTAACTCATTCCAAATACTACAAAAAGAATATAAAAAACTTGACCTTATAGCTAAACTTCTTGAAAAATTTAAAAAAAATAACATATTAATAGAAGGGCATACTGAACAATTTGGATTAGAAGAAGAGATGCACGAGCTCTCTGAAAAAAGAGCTCGTGCAATTGGAAATTATTTAATAAAAATGAAAGTAAAAGACAAAGACCAAATACTATTTAAAGGATGGGGATCTCAAAAACCAAAATATCCTAAATCTTCCCCATTAAAGGCTAAAAATAGGCGAGTAGAAATTACAATATTAAATAACTAGCTTAAGATGTATCATCTTTTTTTCTTTTTTTCTTTTTTTGTCTGACAACTAATACATAAAAAAGCATAAGGAATTGCTAAAAGCCTCTCTCTAGCAATCTCTTTTTCACAAGCCAAGCACTTACCATAAGAATTTTGAGAAATTCTATAAAGAGCTTGATTTATTAAATTCAACTTTCTCTTTTCAACAAAACCTAATGCTTCAAGATTATTTCCATCCATATTATCAAAAGCAATATCTACAACATCCTTTGGATACATGTCATTATTAATTATTTCCTTTTTGCTATTTTCTACAGACTTAATAGAATCTAATATCTCTCTTTTTTCAGCCGAAAGAAATTTTTTTATCTCTTCGATAAACTCATGCTCAGAAATAGCTTTTTGCATGATACCTCCCTATAAATTACATTTTTAAAAAACTTCGTGTAATTATATAAACAATTTCTTATAATGTAAACAAAAAATAATGCTTTTATTCTTAAAAAGAATAATTGAAATGATATGTTTAATCATGTAAAATTTATCCTATTAGAGAAAATTATGGAGGTTGTCTTGAATATTAAAGAAGAAGCTATTGAAACCGAAGGAGTTGTAAAAGAATCCCTTCCAAATACCATGTTTAGAGTAGAGCTTAAAAACAAACATATTGTACTTGCCCATTTATCTGGCAAGATGCGAAAACATTTCATAAAAATAGTTCCTGGTGATAAAGTAAAAGTTGAACTATCTCCTTATGATCTTACAAAAGGTAGAATAGTATACAGGGAAAAATAAAATTAACCCCCCCTAAAAAACTTTCAAGTGTTGTAAATATTGATCTTTTAGATCAAATTATCTTTTAAGGACACAATAAAATTCTTATGAATCCAACCTTGAAGTCCATAACTTGTTTCAATAAGAACAAAATCGTCTTTGCTGTCAAGAATATAAACACTTGCATTTCCTTTTAAAAATCTCCAACTCCTTGAAAAGTTGTCAGGAACTTTATAAAGAGAGACTAAATCACCCTTAATTATTCCTACCTCAGATTGTTGCTCAGAATAAAAATAATATGTTTCAAATATAGTAAAACAAACTGAAGAAAAAAGTAAAAATATAATTATTTTTTTCAAATTTTTTGCCAAAAATCTATAAGAAATAGATACGACTAAAAAATTTATCAAAAATAAGCTAATAATAAAAAAAATGTTGGAAAAAATAAAACTATTGTTACGAATATTATCTGTAACTCCATTTTTAGCTTCAATTAAATCAATAACCTTATAAGAGGTTTCATTATTTGGAGAAGCCAAAAAGGCCTTATAAGCTGAATAAATAGCATCAAAATCTCTGTCCATTTTACTTAAAACAAGAGCTCTATTTAACCAAAGTCCTGAATAATTTGGATATTTTTTAAGAATATTATCAATCTTAATAAGTGCAGCATCATAATTTTTAGTATTATAGTTTTCAATTAAATCATTTATATTTTTTTCCGACAATAAACCATCATTTACAGCATTTAAACTAATGCCAACAGCTAATATTAAAATAACCAGCCCAAAACTTGATGCTGCAAAAAATTTTTTATAGTTAATTAAAATAACTAAAGATAATAAAAATCCTGGAATCAAAAGTAAATAATAGTATGAAACAAAAAACAAAAAAGTTTTATTTTTGTAATTCAAAATATCAGCATAAGATAACAGTTTAAAATCAGAATCTACATTATTTTGTACTCTGTTTATATTGTTAAACTCTCCTGAATATTCGTACTTCAATTTTTTCCCTTTAAGGGTATAAACTGTATCATTATCGGGATTTAAATAATTAAAATCACCAATATTCAAAAATACACTGCCTTTAGTGTCAGGCTTAACTGTATAAATTTGAGAAATACTGCCCTTGTATCCACTTTTAGAAGGCTTAAAACTATAATTCTTCTTTTTATTAAGAATTTTAGAATTGTAAGTTTCAATCTCTGGAAAGTAAAAATGTGGAAAATTCCCTTGACCTGTAATTTTTATTAAAATAGTAAATATATCTTGCTCAATTGTAGAATAAGTTGGAGCCTCATAATCAATTCTAAAAGTTCCCACTGCTAAAGATTTAACCTCTTCAGGAATTGGTTTAACCTTTAATAAAAGCTCAGGAGCATTCCTAACAAGGCCAGAATCAATATTAAAAGAAAAACTAGGAATCAAAACATTTTTTGAACCCTTAAGAGGAGTTAACACAAAGTTATAAAAAGGCATATCTAAAATTTCTTTATTATGAAAAGTTCTATATTTAATATCCCCAAATATAGGCATCTTTTCAACCATTGCATCCTTAATAGCAGGCAAAAATCCAGACATTTCATTAGAATTACTATCTGAAAGCCAATTTGAGCGCAAAACAAGCCCAATACTTTGATATTCATAAACTTCTCTTTTATCAAGATCCCAATATAAATCAACTGGTAAACCAAAAGAATTTATTTCATCAGCCCTTAGCACACTAACTTCAACTTCCGAAGATAGATAAAAATCACCCTTATAAATTACTTTTAATGGAGGAATCTTAATAAATCCTAGGCTCTCAAAAAGATATTCAACTTTGATCTCAACAAAAGAAAAGTTATTATTATCTGTTGTTCTAGATATTGATAAAACATTGGAATTGGATTGAATTTCTTTATTTATTTCAACTTTTAGCAAACTTGCGTCAATATCTTGCAAAGGATTGTTAAGCCTTACGATCTGAATAAATTTGTCGCCCTTTAAAACTTTAACATTCTTAACAAAATCAATACCCGTAAGCGAATAAAGTCTTGCGATTGAAAAAAAATAAATAAAAAATATTACCAATCTTCTTTTGGAGCAACTAGATCCTCGTCTATTTTTCTCAACCATACAACCCTCTCAAGATTTTCAATATACCTTAAAAAATTTTCATTGCTTTCAACAAAATTTTTACTTTTTTCTACACTTAAAGAATTCAAACTATCACGCACCGTTCGTTTTTTTATTATTGCAAGTTCAAGATTATATTTAGCATTATAACTGCTAGGATTAATCTTTAAAGCTTCCTTAAAAGCCATTTCAGCTTTATGATAAAGTCCTTGATTATAGTATATTATCCCCTCGTTATAATTGACATTAAAATTTAAAAAAATATCATTGGTCTTCTTTGCATAAGAGAATATTCTAAGAGAACTTTCATACTCACCTAAAGAATAATATACAACACCAAGATTGTAATATCCCCAAGCAGAATATTTTTTATCCTCTACAAGATTATAATAATTTGAAATTGCATTTTGATAATTTCCTCTAACATATTCGTAATTGCCAATAGCCATTAAAGACATGGACTTGACATTTGAACAAGACAAAAAACCTAACCACAAAAAGCAAGAATATAAAACTACTAAAAAGTTTCGTCCCACTTTATCATCCTGACAAATAAATACATAAAAATAAACAACAACGAAATAACCAAAAAAATTTTATATCTTGATACATCAACAAGTATAATATCGTTTGACGTTCTTCTTATTATACCATTTCTTATATCATTGACAACAAAGTTAATCCCTTTTAAATACAAATTATAATATGATCCTTTAAGAGAAGAGGCAAGAAGAAGTAAATTTTCTTCATTTATCCCCGTTTTAACAAGATTCCCATTTTTATCTTTAATGCTTGAATTTTGATTAAATAAAACGGGATTACTCCCTCCAATCCCAACCACAAAACTTTCCAACTTTAAATTATTGACAAATTTAGAAAACCTATAATAATTATTTTCTCCCCAGTCATCGCCATCTGTTAAAATAACTAAAAAATTATAATAAGAGTCATCCTTAACACTAGAGATTACACTAAAAACAGCATCTCCTAAAAAACTCCCCGGGGAGCTTATTAAATCAGGCTCTATATAATTTAACATCTTGTTTAAACTGTTTTTATCCTTAGAAAAAGGTAAAACCAATACAGACTTTCCTTTAAAAATAGTAAGAGAATATTCTGCATTCTCAAAATTACTTAAAATTAAACTAATCATATTTTTAGCACTCTCAAGCCTATTAATAATTTTACCTTCATCCACACTTAACATGCTAAGAGAAATATCAAAAATAAAAGAAATTCTTAATTTACTTCTTTCATCCTCAACAGCTTTTTGTCCCCAAGAAATATCCAAAATGGATAAAATTAAAAAAATCAAGCTCAAAATAAAAAACATTGTCATGAGAACTTTTTTAATGTAATAATTTTGAATATAGGAATTGTCTGCATACATAAAGCTTAAGGTTTTAAAAAACGGAATATTTCGTCTAAAATCAAGCACACATACAAAAAAAATAAACAATAAAATTAAAAAAAAGTATAAAGCACTATAATTATTTATACTCATAGTATCTCTTTTAAGAAAATTTTTGAAAAAATAAAATAAATAAGCAATAAGCAAAGCGCTAAAACTAAAAATTCTTTATAAATATCTTTATTGTCAACAGCTATTTTAATTTTTCTCTCCAAATTTTCCTTTTTTGAAAAATCTTGAATTGCAAATTGAAAAGAAAAATCATCATTAACCGAATAAAAAAGCCCCCCCGTTTTATTTGAAATCTCAACAAGCATACTAGGATCATAAACCTCTTTAAGACTTCCTTGATAAAATTTTCCAGATCTTAATTTAAACTCAGCACTAAATTCCTCAGAACTTCCAATACCAATAGAATAAATCTTAACATTTAAACCTTGAGCAAGATTGATCACTTGATCTTTATAAATCTCATCTGAATTAACAACCCCATCTGTTAAAACCACTATTGATCTTTTAAGAGCTTCAGAATACTTTAAATGAGATAGCGCAATAGAAATACCTAACCCCAAAGCAGAACCATTGCCAAGATCCATAATATAAATATCATCTAACTTTTTATTAAAAAATTCTCTATCTGTTGTTATAGGCACTACTATTGAAGCATCTTTTGCAAAAGCTACCAAACCAATATTATCATTTTCACGTTGAGAAATAAAACTTCTAATCAATTCTTTTGAAAACTCAAGTCTATTCTTAGAAGAAAACTCAACAGCCCCCATACTAGGCGATATGTCAAGAACAATAACAATGTCAGCACCAGCGCTAAGATGTATCATCTTCTTTTTTGAAACTGAAGGACCTGCTAAAGCAAACACCATAACCATTGCAGCTAAATATAAAAAAGAATAAGTAAAAAAATACATCAAATTTAATCTATAATCCTTAAGTTTTAAAGAGTTGAAATTGCCGTAAAGTGATATTGGAAACTTTATCTTGCCCCCTCTATTTTTAAAAAAATGATTAAAATAAATTATTAAAGGAAAAATTATTAATAAAAACAAATATAAAGGCTCATTAAATGTTAACATTGGCGCTCCTATTAAATTCTTCAAAATTCGATGCTGCGGTTCTTAAATCCTCTAAAACAAAAGACAAGCTATCGAATACTAAATCAACACCACTAAATTTGCTAAAATCAGAAAGCCTTAACGTATTGATAAAAGTTGAACGAATCTCGTAAGGAACCTTAAGATCTTGCAAAATTATAGAAATTTCTGTTGTAGTAATCGCATTAAAATCAAAACCTGTTTTTTTAGATAAATAAACTCTTAAAGAAGAATTTATTAAATTATAAAATGTACTTTGATCTCCACCTTCTCTAACATACTTAGATAAAATAGTAAACTGCCTTTGCAATACTTTATAAGGCTTTCTAAGTCCGTGCTTAACTATCAAGTAAATCAAAAGCCGATTTAAAAGCTTTAAAAGCTTAACAATCAAATAAGGAATCAAAAACAAAACAAGAATAAATAAAAAGAAATAGGTGTTTGTTCCAGGAATAAATAAAACGCCTTCTATATTTTTAATTTTAAAATCAGAATCATTAGATACTAGTTTATCTGTATTGATTTTTATATTCTCTAGAATAACCTTGTTTTTCTTGCCATTACTAATTACATCCCCAATATAAATAGAAGGAAGAGAGCTACTTCCAATATAAAAAGAAACAAAATTAACTATTATTTCATTTGTTGTGTCATTAAAACTAATTGAATTTACTTCAACAAATTCATCTTTAATATTAATATCTTTAAAATCTACAGGAAAAAACTCTTCACCATCATTTAAGATTAATGAAACTTTAAAATCAACAGAATCACCTACATAATAACGAGTCGGCATAAATATTTCATTTTTTATTTCATAAGAATGCAAAGATAAGGTTAAAAAAAGAAAAAGATTTGAAATAACTCTCTTCAAAATCTATTATCCTTTTTTAAGAAGAATTTTAAGTTTTTTAAAAACATCTTCTTTAGTATCAATCTCAATAAAACTAATATTTTTTTTAATACATTCTTTTTTCCATTTTATTTTATCAAGCGTCCAATAGTTTTTATAATCATTTAATGTTGGCTTACTAAACCCTGAAACTAAAAAATTTTCCCCAGTTTCAATATCTTCACAAATCAAAGTCCCAATTTTAGGAAAATTTTCATCAAAAAAATCTGAAATTCTTATAGCAATAACATTATGTCTCTTGCTTAAAACATTTAAAGATTTAAAATAAGCATTCGCCTTAAAATCAGAAATAATTATAACTAAAGATCTTTTTTTATAATATTCTGCCGTATTTTTAAAAATATAAGCCAAGCTGCTACCTGGCTTAAGATTTCTATTAATCGTTTCACTTAATATCAATCCCAAGTGTGAATGACCCTTGCTAGAGGGTATAAACTTGTCTGTTCCACTTGAAAAAAAGGTAACGCCTATTTTATCATTATTAAAAAATGCCATATGTGCAAAAATAGAAACCAACAAATCCTGAACATCCTTTTTATTTACCTTGTCTCCCAAGCTCATAGAAAGCGAATTATCAACAAGAAGATGAAGATTCATCCCCCTATCTTCTTTGAAAACCTTTGAAAAAATGCTATCGGCTTTTGAGCTCACATTCCAATCAATAAATCTAGCGTCATCAGAATCCTCATACGGCCTAAATTCATGAAATTCAAGACCAAGACCTTTAAAAATTGAACGATAACCACCAAAATTAAGCTCTGAAAGCATTTTCCTTGAAAAGAACTTTAAAGCTTTTATCCTAGTTTTAGTACTGCTACTTATCTCATTATCTTGTATCATTTCAAAATTATTTCCTAAGGAAGCGCTACAGCAGAAAGAAGCATTCTAATAATATCATCAATGCTCATTTCCTCTACCTCTGCCTCATAAGATGGTGTAATTCTATGCCTTAACACACTGTAAGCAACAGCTTTGACATCTTCTGGCAGAACAAATATTCGCCCCTCATAAAGAGCATTAACACGAGCACATTTTAATAAACTAAGAGAAGCCCTAGGAGATGCGCCAAATTCAATATATTTGGCAAACGGATAAGTTTTCTTATCTCTCTCGCGAGATGCTGAGATTAAAGTAACAATATAAAGCATTATTTTGTCATCAACTTTTACTCTACCAACCGTTCTCTTAATATCAGCTAACGAATAAGCATTCATCACCTTTGCAACTTTAATATTTTCAAGACGTCCATCTACTGAAAATATTTTCAAAAGTCTTACTTCATCTTGCACTGATGGATAATGAACATTAACTTTTAATAAAAATCTATCAAGTTGAGATTCTGGCAAATTATAAGTCCCCTCTTGCTCTATTGGATTTTGAGTAGCAAGAACAAAAAACGGATCCGGAAGTCTATGGGTTTCGTCTCCAAGAGTTACTTGTCTTTCTCCCATAGCCTCTAGAAGAGCCGACTGAACTTTTGCAGGAGCCCTATTAATTTCATCTGCTAAAATAACATTTGAAAATACTGGACCTTTTCTAACCTTAAAAGTGCTTGTAGCACTTTTATAAACCATATTACCAGTAAGATCAGATGGTAAAAGATCTGGGGTAAACTGTATGCGCTTGAACTCAAGATCAAGAACATCAGATACAGTTTGAATTGCAAGAGTCTTGGCAAGGCCTGGAACTCCTTCAAGCAAAACATGCCCATCTGTTAAAAGACCCATTAAAATAGCATCTATCATTTCTTTTTGACCAAGAACTCTGCTTGCAACTTCTCTTCTAAATTTATTTATCAAATGTAACGCATTCTCTACTTCTGAATCTATTTGAAAACTACTCTTCATAATACTCCTAGTCAAAATCACTCTAAAATATAAATTGCACTTAAACGATAATAATATTATCTGTAAAGCAAAACCAAATTTCTGTCTACTCTTAATCTTGAATTTAAAGACTTTACTTCTATTTTACTAAATAAATCTTTAATCTGATTGACTTCAAGGTTAATTCTATCAAATTTACCCTTATATGCCATAATCAATCCCCCTCTCTTTAAAAGACTCTTTAAAATTAATGCATATTCATTCATACTTCTAAAAGCTCTAATTGTAATAAACTCATACTTCTTTTTTTCTCTTTCAATCTCATATTCTAAAATTTTTACATTTTCTAAATCAAGTTCTAATTTTATCATTTTCAAAAAAGTAGACTTTTTTTTACTTCTCTCTAAAAGATAATATTTTCTAGAAGTGTCAAAAATAGATAAAATAATACCTGGAAATCCAGCACCACTTCCAACGTCAAGAATTTCAGAAGGATTAATCTCTTTAACAGTAGACAATCCTAAAAGAGAGTCTATAACGTGTAGATTAAGAATAGAATTGAAATTGCTATTACTATTTGAAATTAAATTAAATCTGGTATTTAAAAGCAAAATTCTCTTTATATATAAATTTATTTTCTCAAGATCTTTGTAAGTAAACTGAAAATTATGTTGTGATAAGGCAAATTCAATATCACTTATCATAAAGAAAAATTTATAACTACCTTATTTTTAGGATTTGAAAAATATATTAACAAAACAGTAATGTCTGTACTTCTTATTCCAGGAATTCTACTTGCTTGAGCAAGGGTAGCTGGTTGAACTTTAGAAAATTTCTCTCTAGCTTCTCTTGAAAGACCTTCAATAATCTCATAATTAAAATCAAATGGCAGCTTAACAAGCTCTAGATTATCAAGTTTTTTAATCAAATCTTTTTGTCTATTAATATAACCTTCATATTTAATATCTAGTTCAACTTGTTCTAAAATTACTTTTGAATCACTTAAACTAGGATCAATCTTTATAAGATTATCTAAACTAATAGAAGGATCTTTTAAAATATGGTAAAAATCTTTACTAACATGTTTTTTTAATTGCTCATCAACAACATCTTTTAAACTAAGGCGCCTTTGCTTTAAAAGCTCCTTTATCTCTTCAACTCTCCTCTCCTTAAAAAGATATCTTGAATATCTCTCCTCATCAACAAGTCCAAGATCATATCCAATCTTAATCAAACGTTTGTCACTAGTATCGTGCCTTAAATTAAGTCTGTGCTCAGCTCTAGAGGTAAACATTCTGTAAGGCTCTTTAGTGCCTTTAGTAACAAGATCGTCAATAAGCACTCCAATATAAGAACTAGTTCTTGTTAAAATCATTGGCTTTTTATTTTGAAGCCTAAGAGCAGCATTAATTCCAGCCATTAACCCTTGAGCTGCTGCCTCTTCATATCCTGAAGAACCATTGGTCTGACCTGCTATAAAAAGTCCTTTAACTCTTTTGCTCTCAAGATTTGGGTAAAGTTCAATTGGATTTATATAATCATATTCAACAGCATAACCAGGCCTTGTAATAACAGCATGCTCAAGGCCTTCAATACTGTTAATCAATTTTTGCTGAATATCTTCGGGCAAAGAAGAGCTAAGACCATTAAGATACATTTCTTCGGTATTAAACCCTTCAGGCTCAATAAAAATTTGATGCCTATCCTTATCTTTAAATTTTACTATTTTATCCTCAATAGAAGGACAATATCTTGGGCCATTACCCACAATCTCGCCAGAATAAAGGGGTGACAAGTGCATATTCTCGCTAATTATTTCATGAGTTTTTTTATTGGTATAGGTTACATAACATGAAAGTTGAGATTTGTCTAACTTAGCATTTGAAAAAGAGAAGGGAATAATGTCTGAATCTCCAAATTGAACCTCTATCTTTGAAAAATCCACACTTTTTTTATGAATTCTTGCCGGAGTGCCCGTTTTAAGCCTGCCCATTTCAAATCCAAGACCAAGTAAAGTTTTATCAAGCCCATAAGCAGAAAATTCAGCAAGCCTACCCATATCAGCTCTATACTCACCAATAAATATTTTACCTCGAAGAAACGTACCCGTTGTAAGAACCACAACGCTTGATCTAAACTTATTGCCTCTCTCTGTAACAACACCTTCAATTTCATTTCTCATAGAATTAAGAATAAAATCAACAACTGTATCTTGAAAAAGATCAAGATTACCTTGACGCTCTAAAGTTTCTTTAGCCTTGGTTTGGTACATTAATTTATCAGCTTGCGCGCGTGGAGCTTGAACTGCAGGACCACGACTTTTGTTTAAAACTCTAAACTGAATCATACTAAAGTCAATAATACGACCCATTTCACCACCAAGAGCATCAATTTCTCTAACCATATTGCCCTTAGCAAGCCCACCAATAGCGGGATTACAAGAAAGCTTACCTATTGTATCTAAATTTTGAGTAATCATTAAAGTTTTAAAATTCAACCTTGAAAGAGCAAGGGCAGCTTCAATCCCCGCATGCCCTCCTCCAATAACAATCGCGTCAAAATCCATATTTATTTCCCCAAACAAAAATTCTTAAACATATTGTCAAGAACATCTTCACTGCTAACTTCTCCTGTTATTTCCCCTAAACAGTTAATAATCTCATAAGCATCAAATGCTAACATATCATAACTTACTTGGTGATCAATTTTACTAAGTAAATCTAAAATCAAAGCATAAGCTTTCTCTAAAAGCTGCACCTGACGACTTGATGATATTATTATATCATCAAGCCCAATCTCTACTCTCTCATAAGAGATTAAATCCTTTATTTTTTCATAAAGAATATCTATTCCTTCTAAATTTTTAGTACTAATCATTATTAAATTTGAAGAATTTAAGACGTTTGAGCGAACAAATTCCTCAGTGGATTTATTTATCTTTAAGTCTATCTTATTCAAAACAAACAATATTTTACTATTAGATTTATTTGAATCAATAAATAAGAAATCATCTCTTGTTAAATCTGAACTAACATCAATCACATAAATTACTAAAGATGCTTCCTTTATTAAAGAATTACTTTTTTCAATTCCTAATCTCTCAACAAAATCATCAGCATCTCTGAGTCCTGCTGTATCAAAAAGATTAAATAAAATACCATCAAGCTCAAAACTTGCTTCAATATAATCTCTTGTAGTCCCTGGATATGAAGAGACAATTGATCTATCTTTTTTGAGAAACAAATTAAATAACGAAGACTTTCCAGCATTAACAGAGCCTGCTAAAACCAAAGCAACACCACGATCAATTTTTTCATAAACCTTATAAGAATTAATTAATTTTTTAAGCTCAGCTTTGCTACTTAAAATTAAGTCAAAAGGAATGCTAATCTCATGATCATCAACCTCATAATCAAGATAAACACTAACAGCTGAGAGAAAATCTAAAATACATTTTTTTATTGCATCTATTTTAACAAACAAAGCTCCAGAAAGTTTATTAACTGCAAGAGAATAAGTTTTATTAGTCTTGGCAAAAATAATCTCATGAATTGCTTCTGCCTTTGTAAGATCAATCTTTTTAGCAAGAAATGCTCGCAAAGTAAATTCGCCAGGCTCAGCCATCCTAAACCCACTTTTTAAAAACAAATCTATAATCTTTTTAATCCCAATCACAGAACCATGTGCCATAACTTCAATAGCATCTTGCCCCGTAAAGCTTTTTGGTGCTCGATATAAACAAACAACAACTTCATCTACCTTGCAATCATTCTCATTATCTAATATATAACCATAATGAATCGTATTTCCAGGTGCTGAATTGAGAGCTGAAGGATTTGAAAAAATTTTAGAAAATTTAGATATAGAAGAAGAACCACTGCTACGAATCACACATAAGGCGCTACTTAAAAAAGGTGTTGCAAGAGCTACAATATCATCATCTCTCTCAAAAAACTTACTCATACTTTAATGTATTATAACATAATAAAAAAGACAAAATTGATTTGTAAATATGTTTATAATAGCTTATAATTAATTTTATAAAAATGAAAACAAAACTTGAAACTGAACTAAAAGAAGTCTTAAAAAAAGAACTTCTCTTGGTAGAAGAAATATATAATTCATACTTAAAAATAAAAGAAAATATCGAAAATAAAAATGAAATAGAGCTTAAAGAAGTTGCAAACAAAACAAAAAAATTGCTTGAAAATTTTAAAGAAATTGAAAGCAAAAGAGATGAAATTTGGAAAAAATTTACCAAAAATGAAAACTTTAAGTCAACTTACGAAGCTGTAGAAAAATTGACTACAATTTACAAAAAAGAAATATACGACTATCTACACAAATTGAAAATTGGAATACTGAATATTAAAAATTTAAACTACATAATACAAAACTATGTAAACACGTCCCTTGACATGTTATCAATAATATTCCAAGATATCCAAGAAAGCGTAGAAAATGTAACTTACAAAAACCCTTACGGGCCAAAAATTGGACGCTTAAACGAAGCTTCCGTTTTAATAAATAAAAAACTTTAAAGGAGTTTAGAGTGGATTCAACATTTTCAGGAATAGAAATTGGCAAAAGAAGTTTATTTGCACATAAAGATGCTATGAATACAGTTGGACACAATTTATCCAATGCTACAAAGCCTGGATATTCAAGGCAAAGAGTAATAATGAAAACCGAAACTCCTCTTTATGCTCCACAATTAAACAGAGCCAAAAAACAAGGACAATTAGGCCAGGGAATCGTGGTTCAATCTATAGACAGGGTAAAAGATGAACTGCTTAATACAAGAATTATTGAAGAATCGCACCGACTAGGATACTGGACTTCACAAGACAAGTTTATATCAATATTAGAAGATGTTTATAACGAACCTGAGGATCAATCAATAAGAAAAAGATTAAATGATTTTTGGGAAAGTTGGCACGATCTAGCAAATCAACCACAAGGTTTAGCAGAAAGAAAAATAATTCTAGAAAGAGGCAAATCTTTTTGCGAAGGAATAAGAAATAGATTCCATTCGCTTGAAAGAATTTACATAATGGCAAATGATGAAATAAAAATTACAACAGATGAGGCAAACAATTACATTAGAAACATTGCAAATCTTAATAAACAAATTGCAAAATCTCAAGCAATGAAAGATAATCCAAATGACTTAATGGATGCAAGAGACTTAATGGTTGAAAAATTAGGCAATATAATAAGTATATCAATTGAAAACAAACAAGATCCCAATGAATTTTTAATCCACTCAGAAGGAAGACACCTTGTGCAAGGTTCAATTGCGAATGAATTTAAACTAGAAGCTACAAACGGTCCCACCAGAACTAGATGGAACATTTTGTGGGCAAATAATGACAAAGCTTACCTTAAAACGGGAAAGCTGGGATCTTTGCTTAACATAAGAGATGAAGGGGTTAAAAATGAAATCAATGAACTAAATAATATAGCTGTCAACATTATAGAGATTGTTAACGAAATACATGAAGCAGGACATGGAATGGACAAAAAAAATGGAAGAAGCTTTTTTTCTCAAGAACTAAAACTAACTGATGATCGAGGCAGATATGATACTAACGGAAATGGCCAGTTTGATTCAGTTCATATTTTCAAAATTAACAGCACAAACGAAATATTTCCAGAAGAAAAATTAGGATTTTATGGAACTCTTAAATTTGGGGCTACAAATAGCAATGAGATTATAGAAATACCCTACAATGCTCCAGATACGGTTCAAGATGTGATAAATAGAATAAACAATTCCGATTCACAAGTTACAGCAAGAATTAACTCAGAAGGCAAGCTTGAAATCAAAGCAGTTAAAGAACAAGAAGATGAGAACATAACATTTAGAATTAAACATATAGAAGATTCTGGATTATTTCTAACAAAATATACAGGAATATTAAATACATCTGGACCTGAAGGAGCTTATGATTATAAAAATATTGACACAACAGGCAAATTGGCGCTCAAATCAACTTATTCAATCTCACCTCTAAAAAATCCTGCAGCATGGATAAAAGTTGCAGACACAATAGACTCAGATCCCTCAAAAATAGCATCAGGAATTAGAAATCCAACAAATGAAATATCTATTGGAGATAACCAAGCAGCGCTAAGAATCTCCTCTTTTGGAAATTCTCAGATTATGATTGGCAAAAATTTAACACTAAATGATTACTTTGCAAATACAGCATCAAATATAGCAATAAAAGGACAAATTTCAGAAATCACAAAAGAAAGCCAATCTCAAATACTAAAAGATTTAACAGATCTAAGAATGTCTATTTCTGGAGTAAACAAAGATGAAGAACTTGCAAACATGATCGAATTTCAACAGGCATTTATTGCAGCAAGTAAATTTATCACTGTTTCTACTGAACTAATAGACACAGTAATAAATAAAATGGGAGTATGAGCATGATAAATAGAGTAAGTCATCCATTAACATATGAAAATTTTAAAACCTCTACAGCAGAGCAAGAGTCTAAAATTACAAAACTTTTAGAAAACTTATACAAAGGTAAAAGGATTATAAAACTAAGAAACGATCCAACAGGTGTTAATCACGCAATAAGGCTAGATAACGACATATTTAAAATTAATGTATACATAAAAAATATTGGTATTTCTAAAGGCAACCTAAGGTATACGGAAGGATATTTACAATCTCTTACAAATATTTTAACACGAGCTAAAGAAATTGCCGTTCAGGGAGCAAGCGGAACTTATGAAGCAGATGATAAAAAAATGATATCAAAAGAAGTAAATGCTTTGCTTGAAGATGTTGTTGCAATAGCAAACGCCAAAGGACCTGATGGATACAGCATATTCTCAGGGACTAAAATTGATAGCGAGGCGTTTAAGGTGACTAGAGAGAATAAAATAAGCAAAACAAGCAAAGACGGTGCAGGCCCCCAAATAATCAAAGTAGAATACAATGGCAACCAAGCTGAAAAAAAAACAGAAGTATACAATGACGTGTATATGTCAAATAATTATCCTGGGAATACAATATTTTTCTTACAGAACCAAAATATTATCTCATCAATAAACACTAATGGATTTGCCGTAAAAGAAAATACAAAAATTTATATTGACAATATTGAGATAGGACTAACAAAAGGAGACACTGCTCTTGATATTGTTGCAAAAATCAATGAATCTTCAGCACCTGTTGAAGCAAGCATTGATCCGATTTTAAACTCATTGTCAATCAAAACTACAACTCCACACCAAATTTGGATAACAGAAGAAAAAGAATCAAATGTTTTACAAACACTTGGAATACTTACTAAAAACAATGACACCAAACTACCTCCTTACAACCTTTCTAGTAGTACAGAAGTTAGAAGCAGGTCTATTTTCGATGCGCTTATTGAGCTTAGAGACACACTTTACAATAACAAAGAAGAGCTTGTTGGAAGTAGAAGCCTGGCAGAAATTGACGAAAGCTTAAAAAGATTACTTACATCCGTTGCAGATCTTGGAGCAAAAGAAAATAGACTTGATAGAAGCTATGAAAGAATAAGCAAAGAGGCTGCAGACATGAAAGAAGATATGGTCCAATACACCGATCTTGACGTAACAAAAGCAATAACAAATTTAAATATGGCAAGCTTAGCTTATCAAGTATCTATAGGAATCTCTGCTAAAATAATGCAAACAACTTTATTGGATTTTATAAAATAGAATGATAAATGAAAAAAGCATAGAATTTGATTTTCCCGAAGGAATACTTGGATTTGAAAACATTAAAAAATTTATAATAAAAGACTCTAAATACAAGCCTTTTTCTATTATGCAATCCATCAATAAAGACGTAAGTTTTTTGGTGACATCTCCTTTAAACTTTTTAAGCGAATACTTGCCAAATATCCAGGAAAAGGATTGGTTGGACATTAAAGCAAAAGCAGAAGATGAAAAAGTTATACTATGCATAATTAATATGCATGTTAATGATTATAAAGACATTACAGCTAACCTAAAAGCACCAATCATAATAAACAAAAAAAAATTACTTGGAAAACAAGCTATATGCACAAATGAAAAATACTCACTACACCATAAAGTTTTCAAGGAATAAAGATGCTAGTATTGTCAAGAAAAGTAAATGAAAGTATTAAAATAAACTCTGATATTGAAGTTTTAATATTAGAGATAAAAAAGGATACTGTTAAAATAGCAATTAAGGCTCCTGAAAGCATTAAAATATTTAGATCTGAAATTTATGAATTTATTATAGAAGAAAATAAAAAATCACTACTAAAAGACAAACACAATATAAGCAAAATTAAAAGCCTATTCAATCATTATTTCAAGAATGAAAATTAACCTCTGCATCACTTTGTCTTATGTAAAGAGGTCCTGACAAAATATCATCACTTTTGCGATTTTTTAAATATTTAGCTATCCCAAGTTCTGTCAAAATTCTTCCAAACGAACCTAAATTTTCAATGATTTTAAATTTATAATTAAATTCTTTGAAAAGATCATCAAGATTGTTCCCAATAAGTACTGAATTTGGATTAATCTGATTTAGATATTCAAACAAATCTTCCTTAGAAAAACACAAAATCTTCCCTATCAATTCGCAATTTTTATAATACCCAAGAAAATATTTACCCGCAGTAAAAGTTAATACAATTACACTGGGGCTGTTTTTAACTAAATTTGCAAAAACATCTAATGTGGAAATATTGACAAAAGGAATAGAAAGACCTAAAGAAAGACCTTTGACAAAACTTAAACTAATTCTAAGGCCAGTAAAAGAACCAGGGCCACAAGAATTTATAATTAATTCAATTTGATTAAGATCAATATTATTTTTAATTACAAAATCATTGAAAATTTTTGGAATACTAAAATTAAAATTTGATTTAAGCTCAACCAATGAAAAATTTTTATCATTAATTTTACAATAAACTATTAATGCTTTATATGAATATTCAAATGCAAGTGTATTAATCATTAAATTCTACAGCCCTGCCTGAACCGACTATTTTGAAAGTTAAAGAAAATAATCTGTCTTTTGGAATAATACTTAAAACAATTTGTGGCCATTCAATAGCAATAATTGAATCAAGATCCATAAGTATTTCCAATCCCCCAATAAGCTCAAATTCTTCTAAAGAAAACACCCGATATAAATCAATATGATAAAATTTAAAATCTATAAAATCATAAACATTAACAATGTTGTAAGTTGGACTTGTAAAATAAGAAATTCCAAGATTAAGGGCAAGTCCTTTCAAAAAACTAGTCTTTCCAGATCCCATATCACCAGTTAAAACAAATATCTTACCAATTGGCAAAGGATAAAAAAAAGATTTGGAAAAATTTATCATTTTTTTTTCTGATTTAAATTCTAAAATCAAGGAAGCTTACCTTTAAACTCCAAATCAATTACACGTCTTTTAATTGCAACCATTAGCTTTAAAACAGGATAATTTAAAAGATCTATAAAATCAATGGTGACATGCTTTTCTCCTAAGGGTGTAGCCTCAATTATAAACTTTACTTTTTTACTTTCTAAGGTGTCATTATACTTATAAATAGCATCAGCAAAATATACATTTCTATAATAGATAAAACTCTCTTGCTTTTCAATATTATTAAGAGAAATAAGCTGCACAATAATAATCCTTAAAATAAATTAAACTCCCAAAAAGCCAACATAAGAACATTTTTATTTAGCGCTATTTTTCAAGGCGGAATTTTTATTCTCAACCTCTGAATTGCCTTTGGCTATCATTGACTAAAAATCTTCAAATTCCTAAATTTTATGAGATGTCGCAAAAAAATAACTCTAATTCTTAAAATTAAACCTCCCAGGAGTTTTGATTTTTCATTTTCTTATTTCTAAAACAATTTTTTTAAAAGCTTCAACATCTTCAATCGCCAAATTAGACAAAATTTTTCTATTAATTTTTATATTAGATTTCAATAAACCCTCAATAAATCTTGAATAACTAATCCCAGTATCACTTAAAGCAGCCGAAATTCTTGAAATCCACAAGCGTCTAAAATCTCTTTTTCTAGCCTTCCTATCTCTTGTAGCATACATCATACCCTTTCTCAAGGTATCCTTAGCTTTTTTGTAGTTACTCTTTTTTGTACCCCAAAACCCTTTTGTTTTCTTTAAAATTCGCTTACGCCTTGCAACGTGAACTGTGCCATTTTTAGCCCTAGCCATATCTATCTCCTAAAATTATTTTAACCATAAGGTAATAAAGTTTTAATTCTTTTAACTTCAAAACAAGAAAGATTGCCCGATTTCCTTAAATTTCTCTTACGCTTAGAAGATTTTTTTGTCAAAATATGCCTTAAATTTTGTTTTTTATACTTAACTTTACCATTTACAGTAACAGAATACCTTTTTTTTGCACTTTTGCGTGTTTTCATTTTATTTGCCATTTCATCCCCTTTAATTTAATATTTATTTTTTAAACTTAGGCGCTACAATCAAAAACATTGTTTTTCCTTCCATTTTAGCCGCAGATTCCAAAACATAATTCACATCCCCTACCTTTTCAAGAATGCTATTTAAGATACCATATCCTAAATATGTGTGGGCAAGTTCACGACCTCTAAATCTTATTGTAACCTTAACTTTATTACCATCTTTAAGAAAGCCTAAAATATTTTTTGATTTAAAATCAAGGTCATGAGCATCTATCTTTGGCTGCATTCTGACTTCCTTAAGTTTAATTACTTTTTGATTCTTTTTTTGCTCTTTTTGACGCTTTTCTTGATGGAATTTATATTTCCCATAATCAATAATCTTACAAACCGGAGGAGATACATTAGGAGAAACCTCAACCAAATCAAGCCCAGCTTCTTTTGCTTTTTTAATAGCATCTTCAATTGATAAAACCTCTTGTGTTCCATTTTCAAAAATAACTCTTACCTCACGAGCCTTAATTCTGTAATTAATTTTCAATTCCTTGTCATTTGATCTGGACCTATCCCTATCTCTATTGGCATTTCTATTTATCATCTAAAAAATATATACTCCTAAATCAATTAATAATTAATCTTAATACTTAATTTTAATATACATTCACTAAAAAGTAAATTCTAAGAATAATGTTTGCAAAAAGTAATAAAATTACTACCACTGATAAAATAAATATCCAAATCACACAAGTTTTTAGTCAATCAATTGATTTAAAAAACGTTTAAAAGTAAAATTATACTTACAATGAGTTTATTTTTATTAACAAGTCTACCACTAATATTAAAAATATATATGAATGTTCATTTAAAACAAAGCCAAGCAAAAAATATCCAAGCTCATGTTTTAGTAATATTTCTTGCAATAACAATGTTTTCTTTTCTTTATTTAACTCAGGAATTTATTCTATACAGATCATTTGAATTAGATTACACATCAAGAATAAGCCTGGGGATTTCAATATTCATCAAAGAACATTTATACTACTATATATTCCCATTATTGATATTTATATTTTTTTTTACTCTAAATGAGAATTCTTTATTTCAAAAAAATTTAACAATTCTTATATATTTCGCATTTGGACTAATATTTTCTAAAAACTTAGAAATAATAATTTTAAATAGCAAAATTTTTGGAATCTATGAATATATTGAATTACCAATACTTAATGCAATAGAGCTAATATTTTCAGCCAAAATCTTTGAAAAGAAAATTAAAAAATGCCAAAAATACTCCGCAAAAGAATACAAGATCATTCTTTCTCCTATTCTATTTTTAGGATTATTCATTGCAGCTTTAAAAACATTAATTCTAACTAACATGAGCATCTATGCACTAATAATACTTGGATTGGTTTTAATATTTATAGCCATCAATAATAAGCACACTAGGAAATAAAATGTCTGGCCAAAAAACACTTGCTATAATGGCGATCTTAGCAATTTTAATACAAGGCTGCAAAAAATCTTCCATTATTGAAAAACAATTTAATTATGCAATAATTTTCTCAGATGCAACTGAATATTTTTTTGAAATTCAAAAAACTCCATTCATAAAAAACGAAATACTATTTATAAATGACAAAAATTTAGAAATTATAAAAGACAAGCTTAAAACAACAAAAAAAATGCTTTTGACCCACAAATCAAATAATGAAATACTGAATAACGAAATCCTAAAAGAGAAAATTTTTTATCTATCAAAAATAAAATTTTCTCTAAAAAAATCTATTGATTTTCTGCTTAACGAAAAATCAATAAACTTCCAAAAGACATTACTATTTAGAGACAAATCTCTAAATAACGAAGACCTTGAATACTTGGAAAAAAAGGGCAAAGAAAAAAATGTTAATATTACCCTAATAAACGAAAAAAACATATCTTATATGCAAACATTCATTACTCCTCAAATAAAGACAATAATATTATTTTCTTTAAGGGATAACAATATTATTTTAAAAAAGATATCAAATTCGCCTTTTTTCAAAAATATAAAATTTATATTAATTGGCAATACAAGAAAAGACTTAAAAATTATTAATCTAAAATATCTAATCAGCCTTAAAGAACCTGATTTGATAAAAATAGTAAAAGAAGTTGAAAAAAATTTTCAATATGAATTTAACATATATAAACAATAAAAATAATTAAATTTGCAACTAATAATAAAACAAACAAATAATTATAAATAAAATTTAATGCAACAATAAAAGATCTTTAAAGCTATTGTATACAGCAATAGCAATATCATTAACAGAGCAATTTTTAATCCTTGCAATCTCAAGGCATACATATCCTAAAAACAAAGGTGAATTTATTTTACCTCTCAATGGCACTGGAGCTAAAAAAGGACTATCGGTTTCTATTAAAAGATCGTTGGTATTTAATTTGCCAACAAGAATCCTTAAGGGTTCTGCATTTTTAAAAGTTATATTACCTGAAAAAGAAACTTTAAATCCCAAATCAATAAATTTTTTAGCATACTCATAAGTTCCTGAATAACAATGTAATATGCCCCTATTTAAAAAATTTAAAGACCTTACAATATTATAGGCATCATCATACGCATCTCTTATATGTAAAATAACTGGCTTTTTATATTTACTAGCCAAATACAATTGCTCTTCAAAAACTTTAATTTGAAATCCCTTGTTATCTGCTTTAAAATAATCAAGACCTATCTCGCCAACAGCAACAACATTTTCACTAATCAAAATCTTTTCAAGCTGCTTAATATCATCTTTAAAATGATCACTTAAATTTAAAGGATGAATACCTGATGTTAAAAACACATTAGAATAAGGACTTAAAAGATCTTTTCTATCATTAAAATCACTAGGGTGCAAGCCAACATCAAGAAAATAAGAAAAGCCGTTTTTAAAACATTCATTAATAATGCAATTGACATCCAAAGATCTTTTCTTTAATTCATAAAAATGAACATGGGTATCTATTAATTTATCAAAAAAAATAGATTTTTCAGCTTCAAGCAAGCAGTCCGTCATTCCATTTTTTTCCTAAGAGCCGCAAGATAGTCAATAACAACAATATTTTTCATGCCAAGATGTAAAAAGCTTGACAAAATATCAACAGCATTTCCAATCTGACCTAATGCTTCATAGCATTCAGCAGCACTGACATATAATGCTGAATTTTTAGGATTGTTTTTAATTAAACTTTTAATAGCCATTAATGCTTCTTCATATTTACCCTGTTCCTTTTGAAGAAGAGCAAGTCCAAGTATGGCAAACATATCAAAATCAACATCAAGTGCCTTTTTATAATAAATTTGAGAATTTTCATAATCATTCAAATGGCGATAAGCATCTCCCACTCTTGTAAGAACCAAATTATTTTTTGGATCTTTTTCGATAATATCAAGCCAATATTTTAAAGCCTCTTTGTACTCCTTATTCCCCCTATAACAATCAGCAAGTCCAAAAACAGCATAAAAATTGCTAGGTGAAATTTCTAAAGCTTTTTTAAAAAAATAAATTCCTCTGGTAAATTCCCTAAGCTTACGATAACAATTGCCAATTGAAGTTAATACTCTAACATCAACCTTGGATTGATTTAATTCATACATTTTAAGCCAATACTTTAAAGCCTCTTTATATTCTTTAAAGTCATAATATAAATGGCCAATACCTACAAGCGCATAATCATTCTCAGGCATCAATTCCATTACCTTAAGATAAGTTTGCTTAGATTTTTGAAAATTTTTTAGCTTCCTGTAAGATGCCGCAACTCTTGTTAAAACTGTTATATTCTCAGAATCATATTTTAAATATTCTTCCCATATGTCTGTGGCTTTTTTATAATCATCTAAATTTTTGTAACAATCTCCAAGTCCAAAAAGAGCATAATTATTACTTGGATGCTTTACAAGACATTTTTGATAATAAACTATTGCTTTATCGTAATTATTCTTTTTCCTTTCAATGTCCCCAAGCCCAACAAGAGCATAATTATTCTCATTATCCTTTTCAAGAATATCGGAAAATAAACTTTCTGCTTCAGAAAGTCTTTCTTCTTTGATCAACTGATACCCTCTTTTTGATTTCTCAGTGACATCAAGAAGTTGATCATCAGAAATACTCGAGAGATCTTCTAAAACATCCAAAATTTTTTCATTTAACATAAATACCCCTTTTAAATCGGTTTACCAAAGATATAACTTTAACTACTCTTAAACACACCACAAATAATAATACGTAAAGCTCAATTTATATACAAATACAACAAAATTTAATCTAACTTTAATATCCAACTTAATAACATTCATTATATAAAAAAACATGAAAAAATATAATTGATTTTTTAATCAAGCTTATTATATTTATTTAATAAAGGCAGTTTTAAAAAATATTAAAATAAAACATAAACATGGTCATTCGCACAAAACTTATTAAAAAGTCTAACAAAAAAATCTAAAATTAATATAAACTATTACTATCTTTCAGGAGAAATCATAATGCTTTTAGAAAAATTAAATTCAGCAACAAGTAAGATTAAGTTGATAGAAGAGAAATTGCAAGATATAAATCTAATTAAAGATCAAAAAAAATATTCAAAAATAATAAAAGAATATACATATTTAGAAAAAATAAATAAAATAAAAATTGAATACGAAAAAATACTAAGTCAAATTAATGATAACAAAACCATCTTGGAAGAAGAAGAGCAACAAGAAATGAAAGAACTAATAAAACAAGAACTAATTGATCTGGACAAAAAAAAAGAAGATCTTGAACATCAAATAAAAATACTACTTTTGCCTCAAGATGAAAATGATAGCAAAAATATAATAATTGAAATTAGGGCTGGAACAGGTGGAGAAGAAGCTGCTATTTTTGCAAATAATCTTTATAGCATGTATATAAAATATTCAGAGAAAAAAAAATGGAAAACAGAAATCATAAACTTCAATGAAACAGAACTTGGGGGATTTAAAGAAATAATATTTGAAATTAAAGGAAAAGATGTATTTAAAAAACTAAAATACGAAAGTGGAGTTCACAGAGTACAAAGAATTCCTATAACAGAGTCTAACGGAAGACTTCAAACCTCGGCTGCTACTGTAGCAGTACTACCTAATATTGAAGAAACTGAAATTGATATCAATGAAAAAGATTTGAGAATTGATGTTTACAGATCATCTGGAGCTGGTGGGCAACACGTCAATACAACTGATTCTGCAGTCAGAATAACGCACCTGCCAACAGGAATTGTCGTGCAGTGTCAAAACGAAAGAAGCCAGCATAAAAACAAAGATCAAGCAATGAAAATATTAAGAGCAAGGCTTTATGAATTTGAAGATTCCAAAAAACAAAAGCAAAGATCAAGCAATAGAAAACAACAAGTCGGCTCAGGAGATAGATCTGAAAGAATTAGGACCTATAATTTTCCTCAAAATAGAATAACAGATCATAGAGCAAACATCACTCTTTATAAATTAGAAGAATTTATGCAAGGAGAACTTGATCCACTTCTTGATCCTTTGATGATAGAGCTTCAAGAACAAACATTAAAAAGCAACAACGTATAGCAATGAATGTAAACGAAGTTATAAATTATGCTAAAAGTAAAAATTTAGATACAATAGAAGCTCTACTAATACTTGAATTAATTTTAAAAACCAGAAAAGAATTAATAATTGCAAATATAAAAAAAAGCTTAACAAAAAAAGAAAAAAAACTTTTTTTTGATCAAATAGATAAAATAAAAAAAGGAACGCCTATTCACTACATACTTCAAAAAAAAGAATTCATGGGGATTGAATTCAACCTAAACAAGCATGTATTAATCCCAAGATTTGATACAGAATGTTTAGCTGAAGAAGCCTTAATTCAAATTCAACAAAATGGTTTTAAAAAAATATTAGACTTATGCTGCGGTAGTGGGTGCATAGGGCTTTCTATTGCCTATTACATGAAAAAAAAAGTAATACTCTCAGATATTTCAACAAAAGCTTTACAAATAGTCGCAAAAAATACAAATAAGCTCAAACTTGAAAAATTTGTAGAAATAATTCACTCTAATTTGCTAGAATGTATAAAGGGAAAGCTTGATATAATTATTACAAATCCTCCTTATTTAAATAAAGAAGAATTAGAAATAAAAAATAAAATAAAAAAAGAACCCACAAAAGCTCTTTTGGGATTTGGAAAAGATGGGCTTAATATTTCTAGAAAAATATTAAGCCAAGCAAAAGAAAAGCTTAACCCAAATGGACTAATAATAATAGAATCGGCTCCTTGGCAAATAGAAAGTTTGAAAGATTTTGCAATCAAAAAAGGATTTTCACATTTAAAAACTATTTACGATCTTGAAAAGAGAGCAAGGGCGCTGATATTGGGACAAAAAGATGATACAAGCATACGAGATTGCACATTTAATAAAAATAAATGATCTTGAAAAAGCTAGAAATATTTTTAAAAAAACTGTTGAGAATACTTACAAAGATGAATTTGAACGAAAAAACATATTCAAAGCTCTAGAAATAGCAGAACAGCTACACTATGGCCAATACAGAGAAAGTGGAGAGCCTTACATTATTCATCCAATAATGGTTTCATTATTTCTTGCCAAATTTCAACTAGACTTTAAAGCAACTATTGCTGGACTACTACATGACGTACTTGAAGATACAAATATTGAAAAAGAAGAAATAGTAAAAGAATTTGACGAGGAAATTTTAAGCCTAATCGACGGTGTAACTAAAATTCACGATTTACATAATAAAACAAGAAGCATAAAAGAAGCCAATACTATCTCAAAAATGTTTTTTGCAATGACACATGACATTAGAATAATAATAATAAAACTGGCAGATAAACTTCATAATATGACAACTCTCTCTTATTTACCCAAAAACAGACAAGACAGGATCGCAAAAGATTGCCTTTCAACTTATGTTCCAATAGCAGAACGCCTTGGAATCTCATCTCTTAAAACATATCTTGAGGATCTTTCATTCAAACATCTTTATCCTAAAGATTATAAAGAGATAAAAAATTTTTTATCTGAAACAAAAATAGAAAGAGAAAAAAAATTATACAAAGGTAAATTGTCAATAGAAAAAGAACTTCAAAAAAGCGGGATTGAAGCAGAAATTACAGTAAGATCAAAGCACTTCTATTCAATATTCAGAAAAATGCAAACAAGAACAAACAAGCTTACTCAAATTTTTGATACTCTAGGAATAAGAATAATTTGTAAAAAACAAAAAGAATGTTATGAAATACTAGAAATTGTTCACAGAGTGTGGAAACCAATCCCAGGAAGACTTAAAGACTACATTGCAAGCCCAAAAGAAAATAAATATCAATCACTACACACTACCGTAAGAATACCTGAGGATAACCAACTTATTGAAATACAAATTCGAACAGAAGAAATGGACAGAATTGCTAATTACGGAGTTGCAGCCCACTGGATATACAAAGAACAAATTGCGCTTAAAGCTGATGATCTTTCATTTATAAACCGAATAAAAAAATGGCAACAAGAATCTGCCAACAAAAATCAATATTCAATGAATGATATACACAAAGAGCTGTTAAATACATTCATATATGTTTACACCCCAGAAGGAGAAGTAGTAGAACTTCCTTTTGGATCAAATTCAATTGATTTTGCATACATAATCCACACAGATATTGGAGACCAAGCTCTTTATGCAAAAATAAATGGAAAAATAAGTTCAATCACAAAACCACTTAAAAACGAACAAATTGTTGAAATATTCACATCAAAAGACTCAAAACCAGATGTAATATGGCTAAACAGCGTAAGAACAAAAAAAGCCCGATCAAAAATTAGATCGTGGCTTAACAAAAATGACAACACAATTTTTGTAGACAACAATATTATTGCGTATCTTGTTGGAGCAAACAAAGAACAAAGAAAGCTTTTTAGCTTATTTAAAGCTTATACCAAAACCAAAATAAAAAGAATCGCAATAGACCCTGAATGTAGTCCAACAACAGGCGAAGATATTATTGGAATAATACATAAAGATGAGATAATAGTGCACAATGAAAATTGTCAAAAGATCAAATCTTATAAAAAAAATCAATTAATTGAAGTTGAGTGGGAAGCAACGCCAACTAGAAAAGTGCATCACATTATTTTGCTTTTAAAAGAATTGAAAGGAATATTTAGTTATCTTGAAAACATTTTCACAATCAATGACGTAAGACTTATTAGCGAAAAAATAGAAGACTGTGGAAATGGGCATGGAATAACAAACATAATAGTCTCATCAAATACTAAAAATATAACAAAAATTATTTCTGCTTTAAAAGAAAACCCAAATATTTTACAAATAATGCAAATAGAAGAAGACATTAAAAATTATGACAATTAAGATATTGTTATCATTTTTATTAATTAACTCAACAAGCTCAACCATTGTGCCACAAAATAAAATGGAAAAAAATGTATCCAATTCAAGCAATAATATTGCAAAAATAGAAACTGAAAAGAGTATAAAAACTCATATTAGAAAAATTAATCAACTAAATGAAAGACAAGAAAAAATAATAAACACTTTTAATTATATAAAAAAATATTTTAATACAAATGAAATTAAATATGTGGAATATTCTTTACAAGAAATTGGATTTATTGGATATTCACAAAAAATAATACATTCTAAAATCAAAGGGAAAAACGCAGATATTTATAATATAATCGTCCCAATTAAAATACTAAATAATTTAAAAAATAATTTAGCAATTGGAATTGCAATTGAGCTTTTAAATAAACTTAAAAATACTAACCCTAAAAACAACATAAATTTTTTTTTTGTTGAGGACGACTCTTTAGAGCAAAATACAATAATTAGTAGCAGAATTTTACTTAGCAATAAGTATTTAGGTAAAAATACAAATACAATATACTTATTGCTAAACGAAAACAAAATAAAAAATAAAATTTACTTAGAAAATGAATCTTTCATAATAAATTCAAAAACAAATTTGGGATTTTTAAAAACTATCATAAAAACCTTTGAAAAAAATAAACTTGATTTTAATACATCAAAAATAACTGAAAAAAAACTAAACAACTTATACAATCTATATCGGGATGAATCTATACCCTTTTTAATAATAAATAATAATTTAAATACCAAATTAACTCAAAATAAAAATACTATTTTTGAAATTTACAAATCAATCGAAGAAGCATTAACTAATCAAAATAAAAATACCGATGAAATACACTATATTATCATTGATGCGCCTTTTAAAAAAATAATAATCAATGAAATTGCTTTAATAGCATTAATCTACGTTTGTTATAACTTAATTATAATTGTATTTATTAGAAAATTTAAAGAAGCTGGACTAGTCATGAAAAAAGTAAAAAATAACTACTATAAATTAGTAAGATTATTTTTTACTTTATTTTTAAGTACGTATTTATCCTTATTGCTTACAAGTAAAATATTTGCAGACTATGAAAACACAGTAGTTTACAGCATAGCAAATCCCAAATATCTAATAACTTTTTTTGCAACTTTACTCATACATAATCTTTTATCTCTTTTTACATATAATTTCACAATATATTTAAATTACAGGCAACTTAAATACCTAGCAATATCAACCTCTATTATTGAGCTAATAATATTAATGTTTATTAAAATAGAATTTATCTTAATAATTATCATAAAAAGCATTCTGTTATTAATAAAGCCAAATAAAAATACTATTATTCGAAAAATAATAGTATTAATCATTTGGATAATCAATTTTATATTAATAACATTAATACAAAATACTACATCAATCACAAATACACTCACACTAAGCTATCTAACATCAATTTGTCTTTTCTCTACCATATTTATTAATATCTCAGAACATTTAAAATCTAAACTCTCAAAAATTAAACAAAATTTAAAAAAAGCTGAAAAACTGAGTCTTGTAACTTTTTTTTTAATAACCGCAATCATAATATCTAGCAATATTGATAAAGAAGGACATACAATACAAATAGAACAAACAGTTAGCTTTCCAGAAAAAATAAATAAAATAAAAATTGAATACCCAAAAGGCAATAAAAATCCTATTCAAATAATTTCAAATGATTTTAACCTAACTTTAAAAGCAAATGAAAAAACATTAAAAACTAACATTAAAGCCAATGATGAACTAATGAATATTGATTTTAAAAAAATAGATATAGCAGAAAGAGCTGTTTATAGAATCGATTTGGTTACTCAAAAAATTGCAAATCAAATCGAGCTTCACTTTAAAAACGCATCTAAACTAATAATTTATCAAAGCAATACCCCTTATAAAATATTAGCCAATAAAATTATCTTTTCGCTTAAAAACATTAACTCTAAAAAAACAACAATTGCATTTACTCTTAAATCTCAAGAAGACATAGCATATGAAGCATTTGCAAATCTTCATATTAAAAAAAATCAAGTTAAAATTTACAATAAAACTAATAATACAGAAGAAAAAAAAATAAAAATAAATTACTCTTACAAAATAAAATATTCAGGAATATTGCCTAAATCAGAAAAATATAAAAATCTTGAATACTTTAAACTAAAAAATGATAAAGAGATTGAAAATCTAAAAACTTTAAAATTAAATTAATCTAAATTACTCATCAAAATTAATCCTTTTTTTTCTATTAATGTAACTTTGAAAAGCATAATCGATTAAATTATCTACCAAGTCTTTAAACTTAAGGCCATCATTGCTGCACATTTTAGCAAACATAGATATATCAGTAAATCCCGGAATAGTATTTATCTCATTAAGATAAATTGTTCCTGATTTTTTTTCAACAAAAAAATCAACTCTTGCCATACCTCTGAGTTCTAAATTCTTATAAGCAAGAAAGGCATATTCTTTAATACTTAACAGCTGATTTGTCTCAAGATGTGCAGGAATATTAAAAATAATAGAATTTCCAGGAATAACAGAATATTTAGCATCATAATCATAAAATATAAAATCTTGCACAACAACTTCCCCAGGAGAAAATATTTTCATCTTTTCATTCCCAATAATAGAACATTCGATCTCTCTAGCCTCAATAAACTTCTCTATTACAATGGTAAGGTCATACTTTAAAGCTTCCTTAATAAAAGATTCAATCTGATTTTCACTGTAAGCCACATTTATTCCAATTGAAGAACCTAATACTGCAGGCTTAACAATAACAGGATAGCCCAAAATCTCCTTTACATTTCTTTTTACTTCCTCTTTATCTAAAAAATAATCATGTTGTCTAAATCCAATAAAAGGCACTAAGGGGATATCAAAACTTTTAAGCAAAAGTTTGCAAAAATACTTATTACTAGAAATAGCGCTCCCTATAATACCAGCACCAACACAAGGAATGTCCATAACTTTTAAAACACCCTGAATAGCACCATCCTCACCAGTTCTTCCATGAACAACGGGGAAAACAACATCAATCTCAAGATTTTTGTTATTTGAAAAAATTCCAAGACCTGGCAACAAACTAACAATAGGCAAAGCATCTATATTAATGGGTTTTGGAGGATTAGAAACAGAATCTAATAAATACCAAACACCTGTGCACCTATCAATATAAACAGGATAAATATTGTATTTATTTAGATTTAAAAGGGCTAAATAAATACAATAAGCAGATTTGCAAGAAATTTCATGCTCAAAAGAAACGCCACCAAATATTAACATAAGATTTTTTTTCACATCACTTCTCCTTTTCTAATTTTTTTAAACTTAAAATAGCATTTTTAACTACCTCTTGCTCATTCCAAAAAACTTCTCTATTTTTATAAATTATTGAACTTTCATGTCCTTTACCCAAAGCCACAACCAAATCTCCTGCCTTTGCAAGACTTATTGCTTTTTCAATAGCCTGTCTTCTATCAGGAATAAAAAATAAATCTTGATTTACAACTTTATTCACAATTCCTTTTGCAATGTCTTTAATTATACACATGCTATTCTCGCCTCTTGGATCTTCATCGCAAAGTACTATTAAATCAGAATAAATATCTGAAATTTGCCCTTGCAAAAATCTTTTTTCAATATCTCTTTCTCCCGCAGAACCAAAAACAGAAATCAATCTATTGGTAGTAAATCTTTTAAAAATAGGAAAAAGCTTAGAAAAAGCACCGGGAGTATGGGCATAATCAATTATTACAGAAAAATTTTGTCCTAAATTAATACTATCCATACGCCCATCAAGACTTTTAATGCAAATAAGCTTGTCAACAATGCCTTGAATATCGCTATTTAAAATTTGAGAAACTAAAATAAGAGCAGCCATTACATTCTCAACATTAAAACTCCCTAGCAGGTTAACATTAGCAAAATATTTAACCCCCTTATGATAAAATTCAAACCTGGTAGAATCGGTTTTCTCATCAATAAAACTGACAAAAAAATCTGCTTTACTGCTTTTTAAGCTATAAGTAAAAGATTTTTTAACAGCATTCTTAAAATCAGAAGAATAAAGATCATCAAGATTAATAACGCCAAAACCAGCATCATCACTAACAGCCCGGAAAAGACCTAGCTTAACATTTAAATAATTTTGAATTGTACCATGAAATTCAAGATGCTCATGTCCAATATTGGTAAAAACAGCTGCAAAATAATTAACATCAATAAGCCTTGCTGTTTCAGGGTCAAGTCCATGGGAAGTAGATTCAAGAATTGCATATTGAGCTTTATTTTTAACCATGTTGCTTAAAAATAAATGTATTTCTGTAGACTCAGGAGTTGATTGTCTGTAAGGATTTTTAATTAAGCTCCCGCTCCCATCATCAAAAAATACCGTCGATATAAAACCTACTTTAATGCCTTTTTTTTTTAAAAGCAAATATATATAATAACAAACAGAACTTTTACCGTCAGTACCAGTGACTCCAATAACTTTTAATTTTTTTGAAGGCTCATCATAAAAAATATTTGAAAAATTAGACATAAATTTTCTTATGTTAAAGTTATCTACCTTAATATAAGTAACATTAGGACTGTAAAAATCCACATCTTGTGAACACACAATAACATTACTGCCCTTTTGAATTGCGATTTCAATAAAATCATGCCCATCAAAATGAATTCCTGGAAGAGCGAAAAACACAAACCCGGGCAAAACTAACTTAGAACTATAAGTAACTCCCGATATTTCTAAATCAAGAGAACCTTTTACGCATTTTATTAAATCTTGATCTAATTTTAATAAAACGTCATTAAGTTTTTTATTCATACATTAAAATTTTACATAAAACTAATAAAAATATCTAAGAAATTCAAAATTATGCTTCAATAGAAAATATATTTACAATTTTCTATTTTTTTAATAAACTAAGCAATGTTAAAAGGCGCTGTACCCAAGTGGCTAAGGGAGAAGTCTGCAAAACTTTGATTCGCCGGTTCGATTCCGGTCAGCGCCTTCTAAGGTCAAGTCAAAAATATTTTTATACTTAAAGGCATAATTTAAAGCATTTTTATTAAAGATAAATTAAAATAATACATATATGTTAGAATTAATCACAATACTACTATTTATAATATTATCTGCTATTTTCTCAGCATCTGAAACAGCTTACACTTCATTAAGCATAATTCAGATACAAGACATAAGAAAAAAAGGAAAATCGGGGATATCGGTGTACAATTTAGTTCAATCTCCTTCAAAATTAATTACTACCATTCTTATCGGCAACAATATATCAAATATTGCAGCAAGTACACTTACAGCAAAATTTGTACTTGAAAAGTATGGAAACAACTCACTTGCAATATCAACAGGCCTAATAACAATAATCGTTCTAATTTTTGCAGAAATACTTCCAAAACAAATTGCAATCCTAAATAATGAAATCATTGCTCTATCTACTTCATTTTTTCTAACACCATTAATTTTTATATTAACTCCACTAATATATATAATAAACAAAATAATAAAAAAAATATTAAATCTCTTTAAAGTTAAGACTAGTTACCAAATGACTAAAGAGAGCATAAAAAATATGCTCTCTTTAGCAGGAAGTTTAGGAATTTTAAAAAACGACTCTAGAATATTTATGCAAAAAATGTTAGACATAGATCAAGTAAGAGCTTCTGAGATCATGACTCATAGAACAGAAGTTTTTTCACTCTCAAGTTCATCAAAGCTAAAAGATGTAATCAAATTGATCAAAGAAGAAGGATACTCTAGAATTCCTATATATAAAAGACAAAGCAGAGAACAGATAATTGGAATTTTAATAGCTAAAGATCTCATAGAAGTCAATAAAAAAGATATGAATAAAAATGTTTCTCAATTTATTAAACCAGCTGTATTTGTACAACAAAACAAAAGAATAAAAGACATACTAGATATTATGAGAAAAAAACAAAAAATAATGGCAATCGTAATTGACGAGTACGGTGGTTTTTCAGGAATACTTACAATAGAAGACATAGTAGAAAAAATTTTAGGAGCAATATCTGACGAATACGACATTAAAGAGGAAAAGCCTCTGATTACCCAAATCAACGAAAATACTTACTCAATACTTGGAGAAACTACCTTTGACGAAATTGAAGAGACAATTGGGATATCTATTAAACACAAAGAATATACAAATACAATTGGGGGATACTTAATAGATCTACTTGACAAAATACCAACAAAAAACGAAACCGTAAAAACAAATGATGGAGAATATTTTATTAAGGAAATTCAGAATAATAAAATCGAAACAATAACTTTTATCAAATCCAAAAAGTAGTGATAAAATTCGCTTACTAAAAATAATTTAAAACATTAGGAGAAGCAAATGTTTGACATAAAAAAATTTTTTAATAAAACTTACGAATATTTAATAATTATTATTACCTTAATACTAATATCAATAATAGTTATTGCAAACATATTCATAGTAGGGCCATCAGAAGAAGCAATTGTGCTTCGTCTTGGCAAGCTTAACAGAACTCTTGATTCAGGAATACATGTGAAGATTCCATTAATTGAAGAAAAATTTATTGTACCCGTAAAAATAGTCCAAGAAATTAAATTTGGATTTATAATATCTCCAAACGATATTAGAGAAAATAATAATGCAAGCGACGAAAGCATGATTATTACTGGAGATTTAAATATAATAAACATTGAATGGTTAGTGCAATACAAAATAAGAGATCCTTACTCATTCAAATTTAAAGTAGAAGATCCTGAGACAACAATTAAAGATATTGCAAAGTCATCAATGAATAGATTGATTGGGGATAATACTATTTTTGAAATAATAAATGACAACAGAGTGGGAGTAACAGAAGGGGTAAAATCTTCTATGAATGAAATAATAGATAATTATAATTTGGGCATTGATGTAGTACAAGTGCAAATTAGAAATGCCCTACCCCCAAAAGGAAAAGTTTACGAGGCTTTTGAAGATGTAAACATTGCCATTCAAGACAAAAATAAATACATAAACGAAGGGAAAAAAGAATTTAATCAAATAGTTCCCAAAATTAAAGGTGAAGCATTAAAGGTTATTGAAGAAGCCAGAGGATACAAAGAAAGCAGAATAAACAATGCATTAGCAGACACAGAAATTTTTAATGCCATACTAGACGCTTACCTGAAAAATCCCGATATTACAAAAGAAAGGCTTTACAATGAAACCATGAAAGAAATACTTGAAAACAAAGATAACATTGAGCTAATTGACAAAAACTTCAAAAATTTTCTACCATTTAAAGAGGTAAAATAAATGAAATTTATAATAAATCTTTTATTATCTGCTGCAAAAATTATAACCTTTACAGTAATAGTTTGCTTGACTATTTTGTCTATTTTTCAGCCAATTTATATTTTGAAAGAAAATGAAATTTCAATAACCACTCGACTTGGAAAAATTCAAAGAACTGAAAGTTTAGCTGGACTTAAATACAAAATCCCATTAATTGAAAATGTGCAAATATTTCCCAAAATCATTCTTAGATGGGATGGAGAACCTCAAAGAATCCCAACAGGGGGTGAAGAAAAGCAATTAATATGGATTGATACAACGGCTAGATGGAAAATTGCAGACATAAATAAATTTTATACAACAATAAAAACAATGAGCAGAGCTTACGTTAGAATTGACGCAGCAATTGAACCCGCTGTTAGAGGAGTTATTGCAAAATATCCTTTGCTTGAAATTATAAGAAGCTCAAACGATCCAATTCAACGTTTGTCTAATGGAGTGCTAACGCCACAAGAAACAAAAATTAATGGTATTTATAAAATAACAAAAGGAAGAAAAATAATCGAAAAAGAAATAATTCGTATAGCAAACAATAATACTAAAGATATCGGAATTGAAATTGTAGACGTACTAATAAGAAAAGTTACTTATGATCCAAGCCTTATTGAATCTGTAAACAACAGAATGATTTCAGAAAGACAACAAATCGCAGAAGAACAAAGAAGTATGGGATTAGCTGAAAAAACAGAAATTCTTGGAAGCATAGAAAAAGAAAAACTAAGAATATTAAGCGAAGCAAAAGCCACTGCTGCAAAAATAAAAGCTGAAGGAGATCGAGAAGCCGCAAAAATTTATTCAAATACATATGGCAAAAATATTGAATTTTACAAATTCTGGCAAGCATTAGAAAGCTACAAAACAGTATTAAAAGATAAAAGAAAAATTTTCTCAACAGATATGGATTTCTTTCAATACCTTCATAAAAGAAATTGAAAGTTTATTAGTATAAATTTTTCTTTAAATACTTTTAAAACATAAATTATAAAGTTCTGTTATTACAAGTTAAATAATAATGCAAATCTTTATTTAAATTTAAAAAAAATAAATAAAACCATTTAAAAAAATCTTCAAAAATATATTACTGCAATTCTAAAAAATTAATTAAATTTTTTAGAATTGCCCATTTTAAAACCCAAAAGCTAGCTGTAAATAATTTTTAGCACTAACTTTAAAAGCTAAAATTTAAAAAGAGTTGACAAACATATATACTTATGAAAAAATTAAGGTACTAGAATAAAAATGCTGCTGTAGCTCAGTTGGTAGAGCATAGGACTGAAAATCCTTGTGTCAGGAGTTCGATTCTCCTCGGCAGCATGTTAATTGAATTACAATTGTCGCTGTAGCTCAGTTGGTAGAGCATAGGACTGAAAATCCTTGTGTCAGGAGTTCGATTCTCCTCGGCGACATTTATTTAAAGATTAAAAGGATCTCAAAGTGATACTTAAAGAAATAAAGCAAATAAAAGATCTCAGCGAACAAGACATAATTTTTTCAAGAATAGGAAACTTATCAAAACTTGGCACAAGAGTAAATGAAAAAATCATTAAAATACTTTTTAAAGGCAATACGCCGTACATTCCTGTACTTAAAAAAGAAGAAGATAAATCATATGGGGACCTGATAAAAAAAATAAATGAAGAAATTTTAAATGATGATCTTAACTATTTAAGAGAAAAGCTAATAGATAATCTAAAAGACGTATATAAGCCCTTTAAAGAAGATGACCCAATATTTATTAGCAAGGGTAAAAAACCGCTCATGAAAATAAATACATTAATGGAGGCTGAGCCTAATCAAATTTATTGGAAAGAAATATTAGAAGGAAGCTTTAAAATACTTCCAAGACATAAAATAATATCTTTGCAAAAAATTTTATTAGAAATATACCATTATTTTGATGTTCAAAAGCTTAGGACAAAAGAAAACCTTAAAGATAAAAAAACTTTAAAAAAATTATATTTATATTCTGCTAGAAGGGACTATGAATTTTTTAAGGGAAAAGTCAAAACAGAGGGTGATTCAATACTACTACATTCAGTCGACACAACAATTTACTTTTTAATTACAATTGCAAATTTAAACAAAATAAGGTCTTTGAAAAATGCACCTCGTTCAACTATAAAATTTTTTCTTGATAAAACTGAATATACCGAATTTACAGAATTTTTTTATGCAGAAGACATGATACTGCAAGCCGCACTTGGATCATTGATACACTCAATAGGATTAATGCATACAACAATATTGGAAAATATAGGGAATAAAATAAGCCTTAAAGACAAAAATTCAAAAGAACAGCACAAATTAAAAATAGAACACTTAGAAAAAAATATTAACATTGCTAAAAATTTGTTTAGAACAAGGGAAGATATTTCAGCTATTACAAAAATGATAATCAATGGGCAAAAAGACTACCTTGATGCTACTGGACATCCACAGTTAAAAATCAACAAATTTATTCATGAACTTGTTAGAATTTTCTGCATAGTAGATACTTACGATGAATTGGTAAATCCCATAATAATAAAAGAAAGCGCCAACCCTTTAGAGGCTATTAAATTCCTAATAGAAAATAGTGGAAAATACTACTGGAGCAGAAAAGAGCCAAACGAGCAAACGAAAAACAAAAAATTTGACATTAAGATGCTAGAAAATTTTTTAACAATACTTGCACCTTTTGATTATGGGCAAATAGTAGATGTAAACAAAAAAAATAATAATGAAAATCTTTTTCAAGCTGCTGTTATTGAATACAAAATGAGCATTATGCCAAATCTGTCTATAATAAACAAAAAAAACCAAACTTACAAAATAGGAGAAATAATAATGGATCTTGAAAACAAGGAAATTTTAATAAAAGATGCAAATGGAAATTACAAAAAAAATACATTAAAAAATGTGGATGATTTTTTAATAAAAAACAGTATTTCAGAATTAAATAAAAATGAAATTCAATTAATTCTCTTTAGCTATGAAAAAAAATAAATACTACAATATTCTCAAAAAAATAAGTTTTGATCCTCCATACCTTTTTAAATTATAAACTGAAAATTTTGATGTATTTATGTCCAAATCTTCACCAGAAGGATAATGCATAATGATATTAACTTTATCATTTAAAACTTTACCTTTTAAAATAATCTCAAGCAAATTAATCTTATTTTTATAATTAAAAGGGGGATCAAGATAAATAAAATCATAAAAAAGATCTTTTTTGCCCAAAAAATCCTCTGCTCTTTGAAAAAAGAATTTATAAAATTCCTCAACAAAACTAAAATTTTTAACTAATGTAATTTTAATTTTTTTATCACATTCAACAAGATGGACAAGACTAGCCCCTCTGCTAAGAGCCTCAATAGACATTATGCCAGTACCCGCAAAAACATCCAAAAATTTTGAATTAACAATATCCTTGAAAATAATAGAAAAAAAGGCCTCTCTGACAAGAGACATAACGGGACGAACAGAACCATTTTTGGGAAACAAAATTTTTTTACCTTTATATTTACCCGAACTTACATACATAAATAAAAATTTTAAAACAATTTTAAAAAACAATGAATATATAAAATTAAATTTTTGCTATAATCTTATTTCAAGAGAGAAAAATATGAAAGGCATTATTCTGGCAGCTGGGTATGGAACAAGATTTTTGCCAATAACAAAAACAATTCCAAAAGAAATGTTGCCAATTTTAAACAAACCAGCCATAGATTATATTATTCAAGAATTTATCGATTCAGGAATAAAAGACATTTTATTAATAAGCTCAAGACGAAAAAAAGTTCTTGAAGATTATTTTGACAGAGAAATTGAACTTGAAAATGTTTTTTTAAAAGAAAATAAAAAAGATGAATTAGAAAAGATTAAAAACAAAAAAATTAACATAAGCTTTATAAGGCAAAAAGAAATGTTGGGCACAGGAAATGCGTTACTTTATGCAAAACCCTGGATAAATAAAGAACCTGTAATTGTGGCTTACCCTGACGACCTTTACATTGGAAATCCACCATTAAGCTTGCAATTAATCAAACTTCATGAAAAAACTGGAAAGAATATAATATCTATAATTGAAAATCCAGAAAATATAAACAGATACGGAGTAATAGATCTCTACAAAGACGAAATCCATGTAAAAAACATTGTTGAAAAACCAAAAATTGGGAGCGAGCCTAGCAATAAAGCATCTATTGGAAGATTTTTGTACAATTATGAGTTTTTTGAACATTTGGAAGAAGGATTTAAACTACATCAAAAAGGTGAATACTATCACATTTATGCCTTAAAAAGGCTAATGGATCAAAAAAAGGTATTATATAAAAATATTAAAGGGAAAAGAATTGACATAGGAACTCTTGAAGGTTATTTAGAGGCAATAATAAATTCTGTAAAAAAAGATAAAAATTTAATGGAAATTATAAAAAAAGGAATAAATGAAAACGATTAAAAGGGATTCAGAATTTTATGACTTCCTTGCCATATTAAAAAAGTATATAAACAAATATATAGAAGAAAAAGTTTTAAAATATAGCATTTCTTCCCAGCTTTACAAATTAGAAAAACCTAAAATAATTGAACTTATAAAAATTAGCAATGATTATGAAAAAGAAAAAAATGTATTAAATACTTCACTTGAAGAATACTACTACAAAAAAACTCAAAATGAAGCAATTAAAAAATGGATATTAGAAATAGTAAGAAGCAAAAATTTCACTCAAATAAGTAAGGAAACCAGTATAAACACCAAAAAACTAGGAACAACATATAAACTAAAATCTAGCAACTTTTTAAAACTAATTGCAATACAAAATAACCCTTATTATTCTCAAGAAAAAAAAGATATTTACAAGCAAATTATATTAAATTTTTCCAGCAATATTAATATTGAAAACTTAGAACAAACAATAGACATTCTGGTAGCTGTAAGAAACAAAAATAAAAATGAAATATTAAATATTTTAAATAAAAATTTAAAATATCAACCGGAAAATCAAAAAGTTTTCAAATCAAGCTTAACCAACAAAGAAAGCAGACTAATAAAATTAAAAAGAATACTAATACTTACATATTGGCCGGTTGGGTGTTTGAGTAAAAACATTTTTATCAAAATTTTAATAAAACATTACAAATACTTGGAAGAAGAAATTCTAGCATTAAAATATAATGAAATTTTAAACTACTTACGTGCATTAAAAACTTTAAGTCTTAATGAAATTTTTTATAAAGGCTCGAGTAAAAACATTAACTTTAATTATTTTTTTAGCGATTTTACACAATACACTCCAAAGAATTTTCAAGACGCATTAAAGTGCTATTTATATGTAATTGAAAAAACAATAACAAAAAAATATTTAACTTGGTTTTTCAAGGACAAAATATCTAATAATTGGGAATCTTTCATAAATGCACTTGAATACATTGAAAAACACAAATTAATTAACATAAAAGAAAAAATAAAAGAAATTATAACTGCAAAATTTCAAACAGAAGATTTTTTTATATCTTTTGACAAAACAAATTTCAACCCTTACGAAAGCTCAATATTTAAAGAAAGATACATTAAAAATGCATTCTTAAAAAGTATTATGAATTATGTAAAAAAAAATTCTCAGAATATAGAAACTTATGGATGGATTGCATTCTATATTTATGCTGATAAAAAGGATGAAAAAATTTTTTGTCAACTCATGAAAGAATTTTTCAAAACTAAAACCTTTGAAATACAAAATCAAATATTTGTATATTTTTTATCTTTTTACCCAAATATTGAAAATAAGCATTTCAAATTTATATCAGACATACTACTTTACCTTGACGAAAATAAAATTACAATACCTAAAAAGATAATAAAAATACAAAAAATAAATCCCAACCAACTAGATTACCAAAGATCATATCTTTTAATAAAATCACTAAAAACAAGATCAAGAATTTTAAAAATCATTCTCAAAAATATAAGATTTAATCTTATTGAAAAATTGGAAGATGAAAATGAGAAAAAATTACTACCTGCAATATGCTATTTAATATATTGTGAGAATCTGGTAGAATTAAAAAGCAATAAAAAGATAAAATCTAATGAAAAAAATAATTTATTAGAATTTATTTCTTTTTTCAAAACAAAATTGAAGCAAAAAATAAATTTTAAAAAAAGAGCTTATGAAAGCTAAAGACATTTAATCTAAATTAAGTAGAATGGGAAAAGAATGAGGATTTATTTATTTTTAAATAAAAATTGCAAAATTTTTATTTTATTTTTAATTTTAATATTTAATTCAAAATTGGCATATTCTCAAAGGCTAATTAGAATCGGCAAAGAGGAGATGAAAAACAAAAATTACATTCAAGCAATCGAAACACTAAGCGATGCCATTAAAAAATACCCCAAAGTACAACTCGGCTATTACTTTTTATCAATAGCATACAGAGAAAATAACCAACTAACAGAAGCAGAAGGAGCATTGCTTGATGGAATTGCAGTAGGGGGTGAAATCGATTACATACTATATTATGAATTAGGCAATATAATGTTTAACAGAGGAGAAGGTTACTATCCCCTAGCAATAAAATATTATTCTAATTCTATTAAAAGTAGGCCTAATTATGACAGCGCCCTACTAAACAGAGCTAATGCCTATGTTCAACAGGGCAAAATAACATCTAAAGAAAAAGAATACCAAAAGGCTTGGGACTCTTATACTATGGCTATCCATGACTACTCGCAATTTATTACCCTTAGATCAAAAACAGAAAAAAAAGATAGCATTTTACTTATAATAAGTTATTTAAGAAATGAAAAAATTAATCTTGAAAAACTTGACAAAAGTTTAAAGGGACGAACCGAGCATATTGTATACGCAAAAGAAGATAAAAATCAAATACTTAAAGATAGTTTTAAAGACAACCTAGAAACAAATTCTTTAATTGAACTAGAAAAACTTAATTGGCAAGAGGAGTTATATATAGATGAATAAAAAACATACAAATTTTTCGGTATTATTGCTTTTAATTTTCTTACTTATCTTATCATTTGGAGGCTTTGGTTACTATATATATCAAAGCAAATTAAATGACAAAAATCGAGAAATAATGCTAAACGAAGTTAAAAATAGTGTAATAGATCGAAACTATAAAAAAGCATACTCTGTTGCAAAACTTTTGCAAGACAAATACCCTCAAAATGAAGACATTGAAATGCTTACAAATACACTAGCAGAAATTGCCAACAGTAGTCCTTTTGAATCAAACGACTTACAAAGAGATTCTGCGAATCAAATCTTAGACAAGATTAAAGGTCAAGACAATACAAAAACAAGTGTAAATGAAAATTTTGATATTGCATTTAATAATAGATACATCAAAGACAGCACAATAACAGAAAACTACTCTGACAGGAACGATGATATTGGCATTGAAGATGAAGACATATCTGAATTTAAAAAAAGCAAAATCCCAGAAAAAATAAACCAAAATACAAACCCAAAAGAAGAAGAGCAAACGGTACAATCTTCAAATCCTAAATTAAGCGTTAATGACCAAAAAAATTTATTTAATTTGGAAAAACTAAAAAAAAAATTAAGTGAAAAATCAAATAGTGAAAATATTTTAAACAACTCTCAAAAAATAGAAAATGACAAGCAAAACACAAATTTTTCCAAAGAAAAAAATTCAGAGCATATTTTAAAAACCCTAGACAACAGTAAATATTTAAATAATAATGCTACATCTTTAAAAAAAATTCCTTCAAATTCCCAAAAAGAAAGTGAAGTTTCTCCGCCTAGTCAAACAATAATAGGAAAAATTCATAGGCCATATAATTATTTAATTAAAAAAGAACTCTATGAAATATTAGACGATATTAATACCGGGAGAGCCACACTTGGAAAAAACAGATTAAAAGAATTAATTAAAAAAGGACTAAGCAATAAATTTCAAAAAGTAAATGAGTTGATTGAAAGTTTTAAAAACAAAGAAGCCTCAAATTTACTATTAACTTTAATAAAAAAAGATATTGAGCCAAATCTAATTAATATAACAAAAGATCCTTATAAAAAAGATATTTTTCAATTAAATAAAGAAGACAAGAAACCCCAGGACTTAGAAGAACTTAAATCTAAGGTTTATTCAATAAAGCCTATTGATCTTGAAAATCCAAAAACACGTCAACAAGCTATTAAAAATTTAAACGAATTCTTGACAACCAATCCCAATGACACACATGCCTCTAAAACTTTAGCTCAAGCTAATAAAATACAGCGCCTAGAAGAACTTAAATCTAAGGTTTATTCAATAAAGCCTATTGATCTTGAAAATCCAAAAACACGTCAACAAGCTATTAAAAATTTAAACGAATTCTTGACAACCAATCCCAATGACACACATGCCTCTAAAACTTTAGCTCAAGCTAATAAAATACAGCGCCTAGAAGAACTTAAATCTAAGGTTTATTCAATAAAGCCTATTGATCTTGAAAATCCAAAAACACGTCAACAAGCTATTAAAAATTTAAACGAATTCTTGACAACCAATCCCAATGACACACATGCCTCTAAAACTTTAGCTCAAGCTAATAAAATACAGCGCCTAGAAGAACTTAAATCTAAGGTTTATTCAATAAAGCCTATTGATCTTGAAAATCCCAAAACACGTCAACAAGCTATTAAAAATTTAAACGAATTCTTGACAACCAATCCCAATGACACACATGCCTCTAAAACTTTAGCTCAAGCTAATAAAATACAGCGCCTAGAAGAACTTAAATCTAAGGTTTATTCAATAAAGCCTATTGATCTTGAAAATCCCAAAACACGTCAACAAGCTATTAAAAATTTAAACGAATTCTTGACAACCAATCCCAATGACACACATGCCTCTAAAACTTTAGCTCAAGCTTATGAAAACAATGGAGATTTACTAAAAGCAGAAAATGTATACGAAAAAATTACCAAACTCACAAATACCCAAGAAGATCACTATAAACTTGGAATCATTAGATTCAAGGTTAAAAAGTATGAACACTCAATCGTATCATTTGATCAAACAATAAAGCTAGACCCAAAACATAAAAAAGCACATAATAACAAAGGAATAGCTTTAATGATGCTAAATAAAAACAAAGAAGCAATAGAATCTTTTGAGAAAGCAATACAAATTGATAAAAATTATGACACTGCCTACTACCAAAAAGGAATAGCAGAAGAAAAAAATGGCGATATGCAACAAGCATTTGCAAGTTTTAGAAATGCCTACAATCTCGACAAAAAACCTAATTATGCATTAAAAGCTGGAATAATATCAAACAACTTGGGAAACTTCAAACAAAGTGAAGAGTATTTAAATTTTTTTAATGACAATGCAAAAACCCCTAACGAAATTGCTATTTACAATCTATCAATAGCAAAATTTGAGAACAATAAACTTGAAGAATCTCTTAAAACAATAAACAAGGCCATCAATTTAAATCCAGAAAAAAGCGAATATTTATACTTAAAAGCATCTATAAATCTTAAAAAAGGAAATTATCAAAATGCTATATCACTTTACAGCTTAGTAATTGAAAAAACCCCTGAAAATACTTCAGCCTATATAAACCTAGCAAAAGCATACGAAAAATCAGGAAATAAGAGTCAAGCAATCTCAACTCTTGAAAAGATAATAAACAAAAATAATAAATTAGCCTTAAATAATCTTGGAATACTTTACAAAAAAGAAAAAAATTATAAAAAAGCAATTGAAATTTTTGAAAAAGCAATAATCAATTCAGATATTGAAGCAAAATATAATCTTGCAACCACTCTAATTGAAATTAATGATAACACAAGAGCTAAGGACCTTCTAAGAGAATATACAAAATTAAAACCAAACAATCCAGAAGCATTACATGCACTAGGAATAATAGAATATAATGAAAATAACAATGATCAAACATTAAGAGAACTTGTAAAAAAATTTCCAAATTACAAAAAAAATGAAAATATTAAAAAAATAATAGGAATATAAATCTCAATGAACAAAATAAGATTCTTAGATAAATACTTGGTTCAAAAAATAGCAGCAGGAGAATCAATAGACAGACCATGTTCAATATTAAGAGAATTGCTAGACAATTCAATAGATTCTGGAGCTACCAAAATTGAAGTCTTTCTTGAAGAAGGGGGAATTCACAAAATCTTAATAATAGATAATGGAAGCGGAATAAGCAAAGAAGATTTAAAAATCTGCTATCTACCACACACTACTTCAAAAATATCATCAGAAGAAGATTTAAGAAAAATAGAAACTCTAGGATTTAGAGGAGAAGCTCTCTCCAGTATTGCAATTTGCTCCAACATTTCAATAACAAGCTCAACAAATAGCAATGAAAGCTATCAAATAGAAGTAGAAAATGGAATTGAAAAATGCTTTAAAAAACAACCCGCCATAAACGGAACAATAGTAGATGTAACAAAAATATTTCACAACTTCCCAGCAAGGAAAAGATTCTTAAAGCAAGAACCCATTGAAACAAAAATGTGTCTAAAAGTTTTAGAAGAAAAAATAATAACCCACCCCGAAATCAATTTTGAAATCAATTTAAATCAAAAGCTAAGAAAAATTTACTTTAAAGAATCATTAATTGACAGGGTTCAAAATGTATATGGAAATATAATAGAAAATAATAAATTTAGGGTCTTAAAAAAAGAACATGACAATATAAAAATAGAAATATTTTTAGCACCAGATAACTTTTCTAAAAAAAGCAAAAGACATATTAAAACATTTGTCAACAGAAGGCCTATTGATCAAAAAGATCTCTTAGAGGCAATAACTAATGGACACAGCAGAATACTTTCTCCTGGCAACTTTCCAATATGTTATTTATTTTTAGAAATAAACCCTGAATATATTGACTTTAATGTCCACCCTCAAAAAAAAGAAGTAAGATTTTTCAATCTTCCATTTTTATTTAAACTAATATCTGAGAATATTAATAATTTTTTTGATAAAAACATAAATAACTACCAAGACATAATAATAAAAAGACAATTAACAGAAGATGAGCATTTAATAGAAATGATAAACCAACAAGAAAGCTTTAATAAAACCAGCACATATGATATACCACAAAACAAAAATTTAGAAACAGAAGATAATGTAAACGAGCCAAACAAAAACATAATAAAAAACGATATTGGCCTTATAAAATACAATTCAATTGTACAAAATAGACCAACACTTAAGGAAAACATTGCAAACATTTTCTCTGACAAATTTTTAGAATTTGAAGAACCTCCAAACAAAAATGAAAAAGAAGAAATAAAATTTAACTATATTGGTCAAATATTCTCTGAATTTTTAATCGTTGAAAAAGTAAATGAAATTTACTTCATAGATCAACACGCAGTCCACGAAAAAATAATATATGAAAAACTTAGAAATTCAAAAAAAACTGTTCAAAAACTTCTAATACCAATTGAATTTGCAGTAGTTGATAAAAACATAGAAGAAATTATAGATAGTGAAATTGAAGAATACAAAAAATTGGACATTATAATCTCTAAAATAGGCTCTAAAAAATATCAACTTGAATCTATTCCTAATATTTGCAATCAATATGAAAATACTCTTATTAACTTTTTTCAATCAAGAAGAAGTAGAACAATAAATTCTCTTGAATCTGATTTATATGCAACTATTGCTTGCAGAAAGGCTGTTAAAACAAACGACATATTAAGCATTGAATTTAGCAAATTTTTAATAAATGAATTTTTTAAACTAGAAATCAAACATTGCCCTCATGGACGAAAAATTTATTACAAAATATCTAAATTTGAGCTTGAAAAAAAAGTTGACAGAGCATAAAATAAAATCAGAGTTCCCATGATAAAAAAAATCAAATCCGAAATCAACTTGTTAAAGATAGAAAAAGAAAAAAATTTAATTGAACTTGGAAAAATATTAAAAAATAATAACATAGTAGAATTAAAAAATTTAAACCACTATCCCAATTTAAAATTAGTAGAAAAAGAATTGTACCAAATGAAAAGCAATTTAAGCAAATCAGAAGAAAATGAAAATATATTAAAAAATTTAAACAAAAAAAATTATATTCTTAAAAAAGAATATAAATCTACTAGTAAAGCATATAAAAAAAACCTTAAAGAAATTGCTAAAACAATAATCAAAATTTATCCTCAAAATCTAGAATTAATATCAAAATACAATATGAATTTTTCTAAATTGAAACTTGAAAAATATAAAAAAATAGAATTAGTAAGTGATTATAAAACAAAAAATTATTTACAAATAATAATACTTAAAGTCGACTCAGTAATAAACAATATTATCAACATGATACATGTATATAAAATATCAAAAGAATTTGAAAAGCAAGTATTTACAAAATATTGCCCTTCTGAAAACCTTGAAAGCATAATAAATGAATTTTCATTAAATAAAAAATTAAATAATGTAATTGTTAAAGAATTTAAAATAATAAATGAAATCAAAAAAAATATAAAAAACATAAAAGAAGAAATAATATCTACAAGCAAAAAAGAAAAAATATACAAAAAGAATAAAATAAAAAATGAAATTAATGTTATTACAAAAAACAAAGAAAATATTTTAAAAAAAATTGCTGAAGAGTTTATTGAAACAACAAAAAAAGATAAAAATACAGCCAAAACCAATACAATCAGCTCAATAATCCAAAAAATAGAAAAAACAAATCAAAAAATATTAAACTTAAATAATGATTTAATAAAAATAATAAAACAGGAAGAAATAAAAAACATTCAACAAAAGATGCAAATCCTAACAAAAGAAAAAGATAAAATTAATAACAAATTAGATGCATTAACTTCTAAAATAGAAGTTATTCAAAATGAACTTGACAACGAATAAAAAATAAATATAATAAATTAAAGCTAAGGGCCCATAGCTCAGTTGGTTAGAGCACCCGACTCATAATCGGTAGGTCCCAGGTTCAAGTCCTGGTGGGCCCAATTTAGTCTTTTTAATTAACCTTAAAAAAAAGATTTGAATTTTTTTCGACATAATAAAAACTTATATAATTATCAAATGTTTTATCAATCTCTAGGGTATCTATTGAATCAATTCTAACAACTGAAGAGATAGGATATAGTTTATCTTTAAAAGTTTTAACAAAAAATACTTTAGAATTGCTTAACTTGTTTAACATTGCCATATCTTTAGACTTATATACATAATTGTGAACATCATCTAAATCATATTTTGACATGCCTAAAGAAATAACAAGCTCTCTATTGTAAACCCTCATGCCCTTATCAAAAAGACGAACACACGAAGTAAAATCTTCAAAAGTTTTATCAAAGAAATTAAACCTCAAATCCCTACAATATAGAATATCTTTTCCAAAGCTAGAATCAATAAAAAAAGAACTATAATTATTATTAATCACTTGAATAAACTCATTAGTGTCCTTATTCTCTATTGATAATTTAAAAACATCTTTTGAATTTAGAACTTTAATTGCAAAATCAAAACTCATAAAATAATCTAAACGATTCTCAGTAAAATAATAATTTATCTTATAATCAAGCTCTTTTATTTCTGGATAATTTATTTCGCAAGAACAAGCAAAATAACAAAAAAATAATATTAATTTAGTTTTTAATACGTTCTGCATACTCTTTAGTTTCAGAATTAACTAAAACTTTATCTCCAACGTCAATAAAAAGTGGAGCTTTTACTACAAGCCCTGTATTAAGAGTAATATTTTTCATTGCATTTGTTACGGTGTCGCCTTTAACAGCTGCCTCAACTTCTACAACTTCAAAAGCAATCTTTGGAGCCAGCTTAATATCAATAACCACATTGTCAAAAGTTATAAGAGAATAGATTTCAGATTCCTGTAAAAAAGGCACCTTATCTTGGAAATTAGCACTTTCTTTTAAGTCTAAACTAACTTGATCATAAGTTTCTAAATCCATAAAAACCAAAACATCTTTATCTTTGTATAAATACTGAGCACTAACCTCATGAATTTCAATAGCTTCTGCAGTATCTGCCCCTTTTAAAGTTTCTCTAATAACAAGTTTGTTTTTTAGGTTCTTAAGCTTTAACCTTACTATTGCTCCTCCCCTACCTGTTTTTGAAAATTCTCTTTCAAGAACAATATGGGGAGCTCCTTTGATAAGCAAAAAAGAACCTTTTTCAATCTCACTAGATTTCACTACTGCCATTTAAATACCTCACAAAACTTAACATACAAATCTAGTAGTAATTTATACCAAAAAATTAAAATATTTGCTATTATTCCCCCAATTATAACTTAATCAATAAAACTTATTTACAATTGACTTATTTTAAATTAATGCTATTATATACTTAAACAAAGGAGTTTGCTTGATGAAAAAATTTATTATCTTAATTTTTATGCTATCAACAAGTTTATTATACAACTGCAAAAATCAAGACAATGAAAAAATTGTATCAATTGGGGGATCTACAACTGTAAGCCCAATACTAGACGAAATGATTTTAAGATACAATAAAATAAACAATAATACTAAAGTAACATACGATGCACAAGGAAGTAGTGTTGGCATAAACGGGCTATTTAACAAAATATATAAAATAGCAATATCATCAAGAGATTTAACAAAAGAGGAAATTGAACAAGGAGCAAAAGAAACAGTATTCGCTTATGATGCTTTAATCTTTATTACAAGCCCTGAAATAAAAATTACAAATATTACAGAAGAAAATCTAGCTAAAATAGTAAATGGAGAAATTAAAAATTGGAAACAAGTAGGAGGTCCTGATGCTAAAATCAACTTTATTAATCGAGACTCTTCTTCTGGCTCTTATTCGTCTATAAAAGATCTACTTCTAAATAAAATATTTAAAACTCACGAAGAAGCTCAATTTAGACAAGACGGAATAGTAGTAAAATCCAATGGAGAGGTAATTGAAAAAACAAGCCTTACTCCGAATTCAATAGGATATATAGGCCTTGGATACGCAAAAAATTCAATAGAAAAGGGTTTAAATATACTTTCTGTCAACAGCACATACCCTACAAAAGAAACAATAAATAGCAATAAATACACCATTAAAAGAAATTTAATAATAGTTACAAATAGCAAATACGAAGATAAAAGCGTAACTCAATTTATTGATTTCATGACAAGCTCAACTGGACAAGATATTGTTGAAGAACAAGGTTTTTTAGGGATAAAAACATAATCAAATTAAAGAAAAAAAAACTTGACTTAATATTAAGTCAAGCAATACAATTTAACACTGACATGAGCTTTAAGGGATTCTTTTAAAAAATGCATCTAAGCTTAAAGACAAAAAGAAAAATAATTGAAATTATTTTCAGATCTTTTATTCTTATATCTGCAATAATAAGCTCCCTATCGATATTGTTTTTAGGCATGTTTATATTAAAAACCGGAATAACACCATTTATTAATAACAAAATTAAAATTTTAAACTTTTTATTTAGCACAAATTGGGATCCTACTAGCAATCTACAAAAATCTTATGGTATCTTAGCATTCATTATTAATTCCTTTTTAACTACGCTTTTTTCTATTTTAATTGCTTTACCAATTGGATTGGGATTTGCAATATATTTACTTGAAAAAGCAAAAGGATTTTATAGACAATTTTTACAAACAGTAATAGAGCTTTTAGCAGGAATTCCTAGTGTGGTTTACGGATTTTTCGGAAGCACATTTATTGCCACCTTGGTAAAAAACATTTTTCAAAGAGAAGACAATTTGGGATACAATTTAATAAGCTCATCACTCATATTAAGTATAATGATAGTTCCCACAATAATTAGCGTTTGCTACTCATCACTTAAAGCCGTTCCCAAATCATATAAATTTGCATCTCTTGCATTAGCAGCAACAGACTGGCAAACAATATATAAGATAACAATACCATCAGCTAGTCGAGGTATTTTAGCAGGAACAATATTGGCAATAGGAAGAGCAATTGGAGAAACAGTGGCAGTATTAATGGTCGGAGGGGGCTCTCCTCTTTTTATAAAAAACGTATTTTCCCCCATTAGAACGCTAACCGTAAATATTGCTATGGACATGGGATACGCTTCTGGTGTCCACAGAGAAGCTCTCTTCTCTACAGCTCTAGTGTTATTGCTATTTTCAATAATTACAAATTTACTCAAAAATTTTATACTATCTTCAAATAAAGGGTTAAAGAAAAAGTGACCAAAACTCAAATAAATAAATTGATTAATAAGTTCTATTTCTTTATAATCAATTTTATTGCATATTTTTTAACAACGGTATTAATTTTTCTAATAGCATATGTATTGTACAACTCTTTATTTTATTTCAAAAAAAAACAAACTTTATTTTTAAACAAAACTCAAAATTTTGTGCCATTTAAAACAGAAGACAACAAGGAAATAGAAATTGCTTTTATTGTTAACAAAAATATCAATATAGATAAAATCTCAATAGAAGACATTTACAATATATATAATAACAAAATTTCACACTGGGGAAGCATTTCAGATCAAGGGATCGATATTATACCTATTGCCAATTCGACTAACAGCATATCTAACAAAGCTATTCTAAGAACACTAATCAAAAATAATGTATTTAATAAAAGATACATAAAAATAGAACCATCTACAAAAAAAATACTTCAAACCATAAATAGCACAATAGGCTCTGTAAGCTATTTAACAAAAGAAGAATTCGAATCACTAGATTTTAAATTATATCCAAATATTAAAGCTTTAAAAATAAAAACTATGTCTGTCTTAATAAGTAAAAAAACTTTAACAAAAAATGAAAATGAAATAATCAATACATTAGGTATTGATGAAGTTGAAAAGCTTATTAAAGGCAAAGAAAAATGGATCAATTTAATATCAAAGGATATTAAATTAAAAATAATAAAATATCTTGATCAAGAAGAAAAAATAATACAAACTATAGAAAAAACAGAAGGCACACTAGCAATTGTGCCTTGGCATTATTTTCAAAATCTTAAAGCACCCTTTATTAAAATGCATTACTTTGATAAAAGTAGTCCTTTGAATTTAAATTTCATATTATCTATTCCAAGAGATTCTGGTGCATATGGTGGAATTTCTTATTTAATATTAAATACTTTTTATGTAATATTGCTAACAACTGCTATTTCAATATGCATTGGAATAGGAACTGGCATAATGCTTGCCGAATACACTTCTAGTAAAATATTTTATAAAATACTATCTATGAGCGTTGACATTCTTTCTTCAATTCCTGCAATAATTTTTGGACTTTTTGGACTGATATTTTTTGTGCCAATTTTTGGGATAGGAATACTCTCAGGAGCAATAACAAGCTCACTAATGATATTACCAATGATTGTTAAAACAACCGAAGAAACATTTAAAACAATCCCAAAATCATACAAATATGCTTCATTCGCCTTAGGGGCAAATAAAACAGAAACTATAATTAAAGTTAGTATTCCAGCAGCTATTCCTGGAATACTAACAGGAATAGTTCTTGCAATAGGAAGAGCCTTGGGAGAAACAGCCGTATTGCTTTTTACAATGGGAACAAACTTAGGGCTTGCAACAAATTTAAATGAACCAGCAAGAACATTAACTGTACACTTACTGATGTTATTTCAAGAAGGACACCTAGACAAAGGATTTGGAACAGCCTCAATACTTGTAATAATGGTGCTCATAATAAATTTAACATCAAAATTTTTAATAAACAAATTATATAGGATTAAATAAGTGATAAAAAATAAACCAAAAAATGAAATTATAATAGAAACAGAAAATCTAAATCTATTTTATACAGACTTTAAGGCTTTAAACAAAATAAATATTAAAATACTAAAAAATAGTATTACCGCCTTAATAGGCCCATCTGGCTGCGGCAAATCAACATTCTTAAGAACTCTCAACAGAATGAATGACCTTGTTGAGGGCATTAAAATAGAAGGCAATGTAATATATGAAGGGAAAAACATTTATTCAAATAATTTCGATATCTTGGAGCTTAGAAGAAAAATAGGAATGGTATTCCAAACCCCCAACCCATTTTTAATGTCTATCTACGACAATATAAGCTATGGCCCAAAAATTCACGGAACAAAAGATAAAAAAAAACTAGACGAAATAGTAGAACAATCACTAAAAAAATCTGCACTCTGGAACGAGGTTAAGGACAAGCTTAATACAAATGCCTTAAGTCTCTCAGGAGGTCAACAACAAAGACTCTGTATTGCAAGAACTCTTGCAATAGAGCCAAATGTAATATTAATGGATGAACCTACCTCTGCCCTTGATCCAATATCAACAGGCAAAATTGAAGAGCTAATAATAAACTTAAAAGAAAGTTACACAATAATCATTGTAACTCACAACATGCAACAAGCCGGAAGAATATCTGACAGAACAGCATTTTTCCTTAATGGATGCATTGAAGAAGAAAACTCAACTGATGAACTATTCTTCAATCCTAAAAATACTAAAACTGAAGAATATATCAGCGGAAAATTTGGATAATTTTAACCCAGTGAAACATCAAGAAACATCATTAATGTAAAACCAATAACACCAAATATACTTGGCACTTTATTGTCAATGTCTTTTCTCTTAGCCTCAGGTATTAATTGTTCAATTGACACATAAATCATAGCTCCTGCAGAGAAAGCCAAAGCAAAAGGTAAAATTCGAGTAAAAGAATAAACCGCATAAGCACCCATAAGACCCCCTACAATCTCTACCAATCCTGACATTTGACCATAGTTAAAGCATTTTCCTAAAGCAACATTACCTCTTCTTAAAGGTAGAGAAATAGCTGCTCCTTCAGGAATATTTTGAATGCCAATACCAAGCGTAAGAAGCATAGCTCCAACTAAAGTTTGAATATCTGGATTAGATGCCAAAGCTCCAAAAGCAACTCCAACGGCTAACCCTTCTGGAAAATTATGTAAAGTAACAGCAGTAAAGAGTAAAAAATCTTTTTTACCATGTTTGGTTAAGTCTTCATCAATAAAAGTAAGTTTATCAAGATCTGGAACAAATACATCTACAATATATATAAAAAATGCTCCAACAAGAAATCCAAAAACAGCTGGCACCCAAGTAATGTATCCAAGCTCTTCAGCTCTTTCTATAGCAGGCTGAATAAGCGAAAAAAAACTGGCCGCTATCATAATACCCGCTGAGAAACCAAGCATAGCGTCCATTATTTTATTATCTACCTTTCTAAAGAAAAAAACTGCTGCTGCTCCAAAAGCCGTGGTAAACCAAGTAAAAGTAGAACCCAAAAGTCCTAATAATACAGGATGCAAAGTCAATAAATAATCTAAAATTGATTTTATCATAAAGCCTCCTATTAAAAATAAATCAACAAATAATAAACAATTTTACTCATCAATCAAAATAGCTTTTATTCTTCTTATACCTGAAGATGAGGATTGTTCTTTTTGTATTTTAAAAGTACCAAGTTCATTGGTATTCTCTACATGAGGGCCTCCACAAACTTCGAGTGAAAATCCATCTATCTCATAAACACTCACCAAATTGTCATATTTTTCTCCAAAAAGAGCCATGGCACCTTTTTCTCGAGCCTCATTTAATTCCATTATAATTTTTTTTACAGATAAAGATTTTTTTATCTGTAAATTAACAATCTCTTCAACTTTTTTTATCTCATCCTCTGTCATCTTTTCAGAATGAACAAAATCAAACCTTAATCGCTCAGCAGTAATATTACTTCCTTTTTGTCTAACATGATCACCCAGTACTAATTGAAGTGCCTTATGCAGCAAATGAGTCGCTGTATGCAACTTAGTGGTCTCATAAGTATAATCAGCAAGCCCTCCTTTAAAGACTTTGTCACCCCCTTTCTTTGAAGTCTTTTGATGCTTTTTAAAATACTCATCAAAACCCAACTTATCAATATTAAAGCCATATTCAAGAGCAAGCTCTTCTGTTACTTCGTATGGAAAACCATAAGTATCGTATAGTTTAAAAGCAATATCGCCAGGAATAGTATTGGAGGGCAAATTTCTTGTTATTTTAATAAATTCTTGCTCGCCTTGAGATAAGGTTTTAAAAAACTTTCCTTCTTCTGTGCTCAATTCCTTTTTGATAAAATCTTTTTTTTCTGTTAACTCATTATAAAAAGATCTATAAATAGTTTCTACAGAATCAACAATATCAGCCAAAAAATAGGATTTTATTCCAAGCTTCTTTGCATATCTGATAGATCGCCTTATTAGTCTTCTTAAAACATACCCTTGACCCAAATTGGAGGGGAAAACAACAGAACTATCAGCAAGAATAAAGCAAGCTGCTTTAACATGATCAGAAATTATTCTAATATATCTATCATCGTCTTCTTTTTGTCCATAAATTTTACCAGAAATAAATTCTATTCTCTTTATTATAGGCATAAATGCGTCTGTATCATAAACTGAAGATTTGCCCTGCAAAAAAGCAATTGTCCTCTCAAGACCCATCCCCGTATCAACACATTTTCGATCCAATTCTATGTAATTACCATTTTCATCTTTATTGTATTGCATAAAAACATTATTCCAAATTTCAAAATACTTGCCACAAGAACATGTAATATTACAGTCAAGAGAACACTTAGGTTTTCCAGTATCCACATATATTTCAGTATCTGGCCCACAAGGCCCTTTAGATCCAACAGGGCCCCAAAAATTATGCTCCTTAGAAAGGTAATATATTCTATCTTTAGGAATGCCCAAACTTTCCCAAACTTCAGCCGTCTCTATATCACGCGGAATCTCTTGATCACCTTCAAATACGCTCACATAAAGACTATCTTTTGGAATATTTAAATAATCAGAAGACGTCAAAAATTCAAAACTACACCTTACAGAATACTCTTTAAAATAAGCTCCAAGAGACCAATTTCCAAGCATTTCAAAAAAAGTCAAATGGCTTAAATCTCCAACCTCATCAATGTCACCTGTTCTTAGGCATTTTTGAACATTAACAAGCATATTCCCTGATGGGTGTACTTCCCCAAGAAGATACGGGATAAGAGGCTGCATGCCAGCTGTATTAAAAAGAACTGTGGGATCATTTTCAGGAACCAATGATTTACCCATTATTTCAAAATGTTTTTTTGATTTAAAAAAATCAATATATTTTTTACGCAACTTATCAAGTGTCATTAAATAAATTCCTCATTTTTTCTATATATTATTAAATCGCCTTTTAAAGTTAAATTTTTAATATAATTAACAAAAGATGTTGTCATAGTTTTTAAATCTTTTTTACTTATTTTCCCTAAAAAAGCTTCTTCATCTAAAATAATTTCTTTACGCCTTTTTGAAACATTTGAAAGCATTTTATCTCTAACCTCATCAGTTTTATCCTTAATAATAATTGCAATCTCTTTGTCTGTAAACTCTCTTAAAATATTGTGAAGGTCATTATCCATAATTCTCAATATTACATTGATATCAAATATTTTTTCTCTAATTTCATTATCCACAACAGGATTTAAATCCCGCATATTAATATTATTAAGCAAATTTTTCTCTTCATTAGAGTCCATATAGCTTAAAATATCAACAAGTATCTTAGATCCGTCAAGTTTGTCTGTCTTGAGCTTTCCCTGCATCTTAAATCTATCCTTAAGCTTATTCGAAATTGCCTCTACGGTCTCCATGCTCAATTGCCTTGGCTTAACAAGATCTTTTACAAATTCTCTTCTATCTTCTTCTTCTAGCATTGAAAAAACATACTTTTTTTGATCTTTATTTAAATAATTATATAATATAACAAGCGTTTTAATATTCTCATCTTTAATTAATGCCCAAAGTTGTTCATGCTCAATTTGAGATAAATAATCAAAAGGAACAAAAATATCATTGCCAGTAACTTTTTTATAAATTGATTTTGCCTTAGATTTTCCTAACGTTTTATTTAATAATTCATAAGCAAAATTATCATCAACCTTAACATACCTTTTTTCATTTCTTAGCAACTCTTCAAATTCTTTAATAATATGCTCTTTTTCTTCTGGGGCAATATAACTAATCTTTGAAATTTCTCTGGTAATTAAAATTATATCCGAATCATCAAGCTCAGACATAATCTTTGCAGATTTTTCAAGCCCAATAGCCAAAAAATATTTTGCAATCTTTGTGACCTTGCTCTCTTTGCGAATAAACCCTGGATTTAAATCATTAATATTATTGGATTTGGACTCAACAGATAATTTATTTTTATTACCCTTAATAAGACTTATCCAAGATCTAAGCATAGAGCCTTGAATCTCTGAATCGGAAAAATTTTTATTTAAACTCAAAGTATCAATTTCTTCAACAGTCTTTTTGCTTAAATTTTTAGCATTTTTATATTTAGAAAGCCTAGGATCCTGCATAACTTTAATCTCTTTTAATGTTTGTAATAACTAGTAAATTGGGATGCTCTTTGAGAAGTCTTGCTGGACATTCATTAATAGAACTATTAGAACCTAGAAAATTTTCTAAAGCACACTTTTTATCAACACCCATAAATAACAAAACAACAGCTTTTGAATTAAACAAGGATTTCGGAGTTAAGCTTATTCTTTTACTAGGAAATTTGGGAGAATTGTATTCATACTGATAACCTTCTACATCTGAAAACAACAGTTTTTTTGAAGGGAAAAGCGATGCTATGTGGCCATCCTCACCAACAGAAACTAAAACAAAATCAAAAATATTAAACCTAGAACTAAATTCAATATTATAGTCATGAATAGCTGTGGTTTCGTCCATTTCGCTATAAACAAAAGCATGAAATTTGGAATTACTTATTAAATTTTTATCAACCATTTTGGAAAAAAAATTTTTATTTAAAAGATTATAATTACTATTCTCATCATTTAATGGAACACACCGCTCATCAACTAAAAAAAAATGTGTTCTTCTGAGAGAAAAATTTTGTTTAAGAAAAACACTTAAAAAATTAACTATACTTCGACCACCGCAAATTCCAATACTTGTATATTTATCTTTATCTACATTTATATTAAAAAAATCAAAAAATCTATCTTTTAAATAATTCTCTTCATCAGAATATAAAAACTCCATTTAATTTCCCTTAATACATATTAATCTAAATAATAATAAATAGTTGAAGCAATCCTTAACATTTTTTGAGGATAAAACTTTTGGTTGACAAATTTTCTATTAACTAGAAAAAATTTAAAGTATTCTTGATTTTCATTTTTAATTTTATTTAATTTGGAACCAAAATGTTTTTCAAATTCCAAAGCTGCTAGCTCCGTATTTCTGATTAAATCTGCTAGCATTTCAGACTTTATATCATTAATTTTATTAAAATAATATCTTAAACCTACATTACTGCTAATTAACAGGCCTTGATTATAAAACTCAATAATATTTTTTTCTAGTTTTTTCATTTTTTCAACATCAATTGTACTAGCAATTAAATAAACACACATACATATTAAATAAAAAAGTTTTAATCTTAGATAAATTTAAATTATTTGCTTTAATGCGGCCATCAACCGAATCCCCATTATACTGTAAATTCCAACTCAAAAATGCCAAAAAGATTTCTTCTTCGCTTATACCCTTAACCGAAATATAATCACCATTTTTAATGTCAACGTTTTTTATTCTGCAAAAAATTATAATTGACAATGATAAGAAAAGTATTAAAAAAAATAAATCTTTTCTTCCAGACATATAACAATTCCCCCTAAAAACAAGAACAGATAATTGTTAAATTAGCTCGTTTATTCTAACATATTATGTAATGTTAATGAATCGTAAAATATCAATAGCTCCAATGGTAAACATTACAGACGAGCATTTTAGATATTTAATAAGACTTTTATCAAAAAAAGTTACATTATACACCCCAATGATTTCCGCAAAGTCAATAATTATGGGTGATATAAAAAAAATTGTAAAACAAAAACCCTTAGAATCTCCAATTGCAATTCAAATAGCAACAAACTCCAAAAATGATGCTCTTAAAGCCATTCAAATTCTTGAAAAACACTTTAATTTTGATGAATACAATCTTAATGTTGGATGTCCATCTCTAAAAATCCAAAATGCAAATTATGGAGCTTGTCTAATGAGCAATGCTAATCAAGTAGGTGAAATTTTAAAAACGATGAAAGAAAACACAAATAAACCTATTTCAATTAAACATAGATTGGGTATAAGGCTTTTACCCAGTGATTACAAAAATGAAAGTTATTCTGAGGTAAAAAACTTTGTCAAAATAATCTCAGATTTTGGTATCAAAAATTTTATTATACATGCAAGGATTGCAATATTAAAAGGGTTTTCTCCTAAAAATAATAGAAATATCCCAAAATTAAGACATGAATTTGTATATAATCTCAAAAAAGAGAATAAAAATTTGTTTATTGAGATAAATGGAGGAATCAACAGCTCAGAGCAAATCAAAAAACACTTGTCTTTTGTTGATTCTGTCATGATTGGAAGAAGTGCGTTTGAAAATCCATACTTTATTGCAAACGCCTCAAGAGAATTTTTAAACGAAGCTAATGAAATTCTCACAAGAAAAGACTTATTAATGCAAATGGTAGAATACATTAAAGAATATGAAAATTATTTGTCAATAAATATATTATTTAAGCATCTTATGGGAATAACATTCTCCAAAGAAGGAGCTAAAAAATTTAGGCAAAATTTAACAGCACCATTTCCCAAAAACTTTAAAAAACATGAAATATTGCTAAAAGCTATAGAAACATTGCCAGAGAAAATACTAAATTCTAATTCTTAAAAGGAATGTAATCAAAGCCTGTATACTTAACCAAACTTTTAGGAATTCTAACTCCTCCCTTTTGATCCTGAAAGTTTTCAAGTATGGAAATAATAACCCTTGTTGTAGCTATTGCTGTTCCATTTACCATGTGTGCAAATTTATTTTGCCCATCTTGATCTTTATATCTAATCTTAAGCCTTCTTGACTGATAATCTGTACAATTTGAAGTTGAGGTAACCTCCCCGTAACTACCTTTTCCATCTCTTCCAGGCATCCAAGCTTCAATATCATACTTTTTATAAGCTGGAGCACCAAGATCAAAAGAACAAATATTTAAAACCCTATAAGGAATTTCAAGCTCAGTAAAAATTTGCTCTTGAATGCTTAAAAATTCGTCATGAATAACCTCAGATTCTTCTGCTTTACAAAAACAAAACATCTCCACCTTGCTAAACTGATGAACTCTATAAAGACCTTTTGAAAGCTGGCCATATGCTCCAGCTTCTTTTCGAAAACAATGTGAAAATCCTGCCATTCTTATTGGCAAAGCGAGATCTATTATTTTATTATAATAGTAACCACCAAGCGTAATTTCAGAAGTCCCTACAAGATATTTATCTGTATCTTCAATCTTATAAATATTGCTTTCGTTGCCACGAGGATTAAAACCAATTCCATCAACTATAAACTCTCTTGCAACATCAGGAGTAATAAAAACATCAAAACCCTTTTCTCTTAATTTATTTAAAGAGAAATTAATCAGAGCAATTTCTAAAAAAACTGCTTCATTTTTAAGATAATAAAATTTACTTCCGCTAATCTCACGCGCTCTGTCAAAATCTAGAAGATCTAAATCTCTGCCAAGCTCTAAATGATCTTTTGGCTTAAAATCAAACTTTGGAACAACTCCTACTTTTTTTATTTCAAAATTATCTTCTTCACTGCTACCAATAGGCACATCAGGTGACAAAATATTGGGTACTCGCTTATTTTCAAAATCAAAATCAACAGATACTTTTTCAAGCTCTTCTTCTAAATCAATAATCTGTTTTTTTAAAATCTTTCCGGTTTCTATTAAAGAGATTTTTAAAACCTTGTCAAGATTTTCTCGCATTTTAGAAGAATTTTCATTTCGTTTTGCATTAAGCTCATCAATTTTGGTAATTATTTTTTTTCTCTTATCATCAAGATAAATTAACTTATCAATATCTAAAACAAGGCCCCTTGCTTTAATACTTCTTTTAACAAGATCAAGATTATCTCTAATAAATTTCAGATCAAGCATCCTATCTCCTAAGATATGTCTTAAGTAAAATTTTTAAACAAAATTACAAATAATATTAATTCATATCAAGGTTATTATATAATATCTTATAGCAGGATTAGAATAAATATTGCAGGGAGAAATCATCGCATGCTAAGTCCAAGAACAATAAAAACAACTTTTATATTAATATCTACATTAATGATTTTTAACGGATGTACAAAAAAATTAACCAAGATCAATTTTAAAGATATTAGCTCAAATAGTAACAAAATGAATTCTTTAATAATAAATTCAATGAGTTCAAAAAAAGAATCACAATTTTATGAATACAATATTAGAATACCTAAATTAATAATTGAGGGAAAAGAAAAAGGAAATCTTGAAGAATTAAATAATGAGCTTAATGAATACGTGAGCCAAATTGTAGCAAAACTTGACATTGTTAGTAAAGAGCTTAAACCTGAGAATAAAAAATTCAGCTTAAAAATAGACTATGAAATTTACCACGGACACAATATTTATACAATAATACTTATTGCAACTCAAGAAATCAATGATAGCCCTATTACAAATTACAGAAGCTATTACATTCAAGATAAAGTAAATTATATTCATAATATTGATGACATAATTAAAACAGATGAAGCTTTCCCTTTTTTTATAAAAAAAATTAAAGAAAAAATTTTGCCCAACGAATTATTATTTGATTTACAGCAAGCAGTGATTTACTTTGAAAACAAAAAAATTATTATTAAATTCCCCGAATATACATTTAAACTAGACGACACAGAGGAGCTACCAAACATATTTGAATTTAATGAAAGTGAAATAGCACAATTTGTAAAATAAGGATTAAAGACATAAATGAAAAAGAAAAAAATTTTCAAACTAATTTCAAAAACTTATTTAGAAGAACATGATGCAGAAGGATATTATTTTAAACATGAAAGCGGTCTTGAAGTATTTCACTTAAAAAGTGATTCTTTTAAAGAACATGCATTTTGCATAGCTTTTAAGACAATACCTTCAAACAATACCGGAGTTGCACATGTTTTAGAACACACAATCTTTTGCGGCTCTAACAAATATAAAATAAAAGATCCATTTCTTTACCTATTAAAAGGAAGTCTAAACACATTTTTAAATGCAATGACATTCCCAGACAAAACCATTTATCCGGCAGCATCAACAATTGAAAAAGACTATTTTAATTTATTTAATATCTATGCCGATTCTATATTTAACCCATTGCTCAAAAAAGAGTCATTTATGCAAGAAGGATACAACATAAATCCGAAAGATTTTAAAGTATCTGGAATTGTCTTTAATGAAATGAAGGGTAGCTATTCAAATAAAAATTCTATAATAAACGAAATAGCAAGTATTTCTCTTTTTGAAGAGGGAGTATATAAATATGATTCAGGCGGGATCCCAACAAATATTATTGATCTCACCTATGAAAGTTTTTTAGATTTTTATAAAAAATATTATACACTTGAAAACTGCAAAATATTTTTATGTAGCAACACGCAAACTGAAAAAAATCTAAATTTCATTGAAAAATATATAATAAGGCCTTATAAAAAAGAAAAAAGCAATATTAATATTGACATAGAAAAAGTTAAAAGATGGGAAAAGGGAAAAAAATTAACATACAAAATTCCTAAAGAAAACGATAATTCTCTTGGGGTATATACAATAAATTGGCTTTGCGCAGAAATTAGCAATATTGAAGACAGCATTGGCCTTGAAATTCTCTCAGAAATACTCTTAGACGATTCTTGTTCATTCACAATTAATATCTTAAAAAGCGGGATAGGTGAAGACATAGCCCATATTAGTGGAATCAATACAGATTTAAAAGAATCTATTTTTTCATTTGGACTCCAAAATGTTGTTGAAAACAAAGAAAAAGAATTTAAAAATTTGGTTTTCAGTGAGCTTAAAAATTTAGTAAAAAATAAAATTCCAAAAGAGTTAATAAAAGGAATTCTTTTTGGCTACGAATTCGCCTTAAAGGAAGAAAAAGGACAAAATTTCCCTATCGCTTTAATGATAAAAAGTTTAAAAGGCTGGCTAAATGGACTGCATCCAATCAAAACATTACAAACAAGCTACTATATAAATGAAATTACAAATAAATTGGAAAAAGGAATTTATTACTTTGAAAATTTAATTGAAAAATATCTAATATTTAATAATCATTATACATTAATAAGCTTTATTCCATCACAAGACACAGAAAAGGAAATGGAAGAAGAAATTGAAAAAAAATTAATGGCAAAGGAAATTGAAATCAAACAAAATCCAGAAGAATTTTTACAATTTAAAAAAGACTATAATCAGTTTAAAAAATACCAAAATAAAAAAGACTCTAAAGCTGATATAGCAAAACTTCCCTTGCTAAAAATAGAAGATTTACCAAAACAAATAGAAAAAAGCTTAGATCTTAATGAAACAAAAGAGCTAAATCTACATTCTTTTAAATTTAAGAATAACAATATTTTTAATGTAAATTTATTTTTTAAACTAAATTTTTTAGAAAAAGAAGATTATATATACCTATCTTTATTCAAAAGAGCTCTTCAAGATCTATCTACAAAAAACTATTCTTACATAGATATTAACAATAAAATCCAAAATACTTTAGGACAAATAAATATATCTGAGAGTTACGACGAAGATATTGATGGAAACATTTTAAATTCACTTAATATTAGCTTTAAATCTTTTAACCATAAGGTTAAAGAATCATTTGAACTGATAAAAGAAATTTTAATTAATATCAACTTTCATGATTATGAGAGATTAAGAGAAATAATACTAAGCTTGAAAAACGATTTTAAATCCTTATTAATCCCTAAAGGACATCTTTTGGCAATGTTAAGGTCTAAATCAAAACTCAAATTAAATGAGTATTTAAAAGAATTACAAAATGGAATAACAGGTAGAGAATTTTGGCAAAAAGCAAAAATCGATACAGAATCTTTAAAAGAAATTGCAAATAAATTAGACAATTTAAAAAATAAAATAATTTTAAAAAACAATCTATCTGCACTAATAATGGGGAATAGTGATGATATTCTTAAAAACTTAGAAAATGAATTTTTTAATCTAAAAGAAAGCCTAGAAGAGAGTAATCATTACGATAGATTGCTCAATCTTGATACAAACAACAAAACATTAAGAGAAATAATAATTATCCAATCAAAAGTAGCTTTTAATGCTATATGTTTTCCTAGTTACAAAATCAACGATGAAAATTATCCAAAAGCAAATTTTCTAGAGCATATATTAAGAAGTGGAATTTTTTGGGAAAAAATAAGGGTAATAGGAGGTGCGTACGGAGCAAGCGCATCGATCGATAATGGAATTTTCTCTTTTGCGTCCTACAGAGACCCAAATTTCATCAAAACGTACCAGGCTTTCGAAAACTCTTTAGAAGAATTAGCTAATAATAAAATGACAAATGAAGAGATTTATACCTATTTGATAGGTTTAATAGGAACTAACATCTATGTAAAAACTAAAGCTACAGAAGCTTTGCAAAGCTATAGAAGAAAAATGCTAAATATTAGCGATAGCTTAAGACAAGCTATTCGAAATGCCTATTTTACAATTACACCGCAAGACATTAAAGAAATATCTGCAAAGATTCTAACGCAAATAAGACAACACAATAGCATTGCATCTTTAGTAAATAACCAAACATACGAAGAAGAAAAAAACAATCTAGAAAAATTAATAGGAAAAGAATATAGCGTAAAAAAAATTTATTAAAATCTTCTCAAAATTTCATACAAAAAGATAATTTATTTTTAGGACTTTTTATACCTTTTATTAAATTTATCAATTCTTCCTGCTGCATCAACAAACTTTTGTTGGCCAGTATAAAAAGGATGCGATTTGCTTGTAATCTCCACAGTAATCAACGGATATTCCTTTCCATCAATATATTTAATAGTTTCCTTTGAATTCAAAGTAGACCTGGTTAAAAACATTGCTCCATTTGATCCGTCTTTAAATACCACTAAATTATTTTTAGGATGTATACCTTTTCTCATAAAACCTTCCTCTTAATCTTCAATAAAGTTTAATTTACATTAGAAATAATGTCAATTTATTTAATTACCATTGCTCATTGTCTTTAAGAAAATCTCATTATTTTTGCTTTTTTTCATCTTTTCTATCAGAACTTCAACTCCCTCATAATCATCAACACCTCCGAGTATTCTTCTAATAAGCAAAATCTTAGAACGTTCCTCTTCGCTAAGAAGTAACTCTTCTTTTCTGGTACCTGACTTTTTAATATTAATAGCAGGAAAAAGTCTTCTGTCTGCTAAACTTCTATCAAGAATTAATTCCATATTACCAGTACTTTTAAATTCTTCAAAAATAACTTCATCCATTTTACTACCAGTATCAACCAAAGCAGTAGCTATAATAGTTAAACTTCCCCCTTCCTCAATATTTCTAGCAGATCCAAAAAACCTCTTTGGCTTATGAAGAGCATTAGAATCTACCCCACCCGATAAAATTTTACCAGAAGTTGGCATGGTTTGATTATATGCCCTTGCAAGCCTTGTAATAGAATCAAGCAAAATAACAACATCTTTTTTGTTTTCAACAAGTCTTTTTGCCTTTTCAATAACCATCTCTGCTACCTGAACATGCCTACTAGCCTGCTCATCAAAATTAGAGGCAATCACTTCGCCTTTAACACTACGAATCATATCTGTAACTTCTTCTGGCCTCTCATCAATAAGCAATATCATTAAAATAACATCTGAATAATTAGTAGTTATTGCATTAGCTATTTTTTGAAGCAAGGTAGTCTTTCCCGCTTTTGGAGGAGAAACTATTAAAGCCCTTTGTCCCTTACCTATAGGTGAAAAAAGATTAATAAGCCTTGTAGAAATATTGCAATTTTCATATTCAAGATTCAATTTAATATTGGGATAAAGGGGCGTTAAATTATCAAAAGGTATTCTGTTTTGAGCAAAAGTAGGATCCTGATCATTAATAGATTTAATTTTAACCATTGCAAAAAATCTTTCACCATCTCTAGGCGATCTAATTTGGCCATATAAAATATCGCCTGTTCTTAAATTAAAAAGTCTAATCTGAGAAGGAGAAACGTAAACATCATTGCCTCCTGAAAGATAAGAATTTGATGCAGTTCTCAAAAAACCATAACCATCACTAAGCACATCAAGCACACCTGTAAATAAAACATTAATGTTATTCTCACTTAATATTTTTACCAATAAAAATATTAATTCGGCTTTTTTCATTGTTACAGCAATAGTATGATTGGTCCCAAGGCCTTCAACAATTTTTCTAACCTCTGTAATTGGCTTATCATAAAGTTTTTCAATCTCTACATAATCTTTACCATTAAAAAACTTGATGATATTACTTTGCTCTAAATTTTTAATATTATTTTCTAAACCTGAAGAAGAAATATCATAATCAAATTCAGGAAATACCAAACCGTTTGAATCCTTTGCACTACTTAAATCTGCAGATTTTGTCACGTTAGATGCAGAATCCTTTTTAGCAACAACTTTAACCACTTTTTTTTTCAAATTATCTTCAATCTTAAACTCTTTAGAAACATCTAATCGCCTTATTTCATCTTCTAAATCAAATCCACCATTTTTTTTGTCCATATTTTCCTCTACAAATTAAATTTCTGAGAAAGGATTTTATAAAAATCTACTTATTATTAATTAATAAAAACACTGACCTTATTGCAAAGTATCTTTTATTTGTGAAACAGTAAAAGAAAATAAATCTATAATTTCATTAGACTTTATCATTTCACATTTACCATCAAAAATTATATTATCATTAATAAATATTTTTTTTGTTTTTACATCCCCATATATTTTACAACCGCTGTTTAAATAAACTTTATTAGCAGCATTTACATTGCCCTTCAAAATTCCTTCTACTATTAATGTATCACAAATTACCACATTGGTAATAACCTTGCTGTTCTTACCAATAAAAAGCACACCCCCTTTCGAAGATATTTCACCTTCAAAAGAAGAATCAAGATACAAAGTCCCTTCAAATTTTAATTTTCCTCTAAAAGTTAAACTAGAATCCAGCTTACAATCCCATTTATAAGAATCTACAATATTAATCGGCATTTAACCTTTAATACCCCACACTCTCTCTTTCAAATCTTTGCCTGGACGAAAATATGCAACATGATGATCTAAAACTTTAACATATTCCCCTGTTTGAGGATTACGAGCATTTAAACGTCCCTTTCTTTTTCTAACTTCGAATGTACCAAAAGATCTAAACTCAATAACATTATTCGAACAAAGATTGCTTTTAAGCTCTTCAAAAAAAGCATCTATTACAAGTCTTATGTATTTTTTTTCTAATTTTAGATTATTATTTCTAATATTCAAAGATATTTGATCAACAATGCTTGACTTAGTAACCTTTGGTCTTCTTGAAAAAGACATAAACTAATTTCCTTGCTTTAACAGCAAAATATTTAAACGAGATTTTTTTCTAGCAGCCTTATTTTTATGAATTATTCGCTTTCTAGAAGCAGTATCTAGTTTTTTTGCAACAAACTTAAAAAATTCAATAGCTTCGTCTTTTTTGCCCGCTTTTATCATATTGATACAGCGCTTTTCTATTGTTTTTAATTCACTTTTTACACTTACATTTCTAATCTTTCTTTTTAAATTTTGACGAGAGCGCTTCAATGCAGATGCATTTTTTCTCAAGTTATACTCCTTAATATTATTAAACAATAATTTTAATATACCAACTAATTTAAATATAGTCAATCAAAGCTTTAGGTTAATTTGGTATAATAGTTTTGATTAATATATTCAAAAACCTTTTGCATGGAATAAGAAATTTTTTTATTCAAAATATATACTTTTTTTGTCTGATGACTTCCTTTATACAAAAAGCATAAATAATTTTTATTGTTAAATTCAAATTCTCTAGCAACAAAAATTTTTTCAAAAAATTCATAAAAATAAATTTCACTTTTAAAAATTTTCCTTTCACAAATTGAATCTTTCCTAAACTCGTAAAACAATACTATATTACTAATAACTGAAAAATCCCCCAACAAAACTTTAATGTCAACAAAACAAATAAATAAAAAAATAAATATATTACTTAATGAAATATAATAAACGAATAAAGCAATCATAATGCGAGCTAAAAACATGCAAAGATAGGTATAAGACAAATAATATCTTATTGGAAAATTTTCCAATTTTGGGACAAACAAATCTTTTCTTTTAATTTTAAGCTCTTTGAATAATTCGCTTGAACCATTGCCTATCCAAAAACAAACCTTAATCTTTTTTTTATTTTTTAATTCCAAAATCAAAACATTATCTGACAATCTTTTTTCAAACGAAATAATATCATCAAAATCAAAATTACAACTTAAAAAAATACCCTTATAATAAATCTTAGAGCCCTTAAAAAAGATAGAAGAAAAATATCTTAAATAAAAAAAAAATACAAAAAAATTTACCAAAAGAAGTGCTAAAACAAAGTAAAAAAAACTTGTGTCATAAAAAAACAAATAAAGCATACAAATCACAATATCAAAAACAAACAAACTAATTAATTTTACATTATTGAAAAATAAATTACGCATAATATAAAAATAAATCTATACATTAAATTTAAAAAAGATTACATCTCCATCTCTTACAATATATTCTTTGCCTTCAATTCTAACAAGTCCTTTTTCTTTTAGCTTTTGAACACTTTGAAATTTAAACAAATCCTCACAAGAATAAACTTCTGCTTTAATAAAACCCCTCTCAAAATCACTATGAATTATTCCAGCAGCCTTAGAAGCTCTCATGCCCTGCTTAAATGTCCAAGCTCTAACTTCTTGCAAACCTGCTGTAAAATAAGTTCTAAGTCCCAAAGTATAATAAGCTTTTTTAATTAAATTACCAAGGCCACTATCATTTATTCCAAATAATTCTAACATTTCATTTTTATAAGATATATCCTTTATTTGGGCAAGCTCAGCTTCAATTTTGGCACATAAGATTAAAAAATCATTCCCTTCTTTCAAAGCAATATTTTTTACAATATCTGTATATTTATTACCACTAAGTGAATTTTCATCGACATTACAGACATATAAAACTTTTTTAAAAGTCAAAAGATTTAATGATCTAATAAAGTTGTATTCAAAATCATCAAATTTAAACTCAACAGCAGGATTCATATTGCTTAAATGGGCTTCAAGTCTTTTTAGCATTAAAACAATTGCCCTAGAAGATTCACTAATTTTTTTATCGGTGCTTTTAACATTTTTTTCTTGTTTTTGAAGACTTTTTTGAACAGTTTCAAGATCAGACAGACAAAGCTCAACATTGATTGTAGTTATATCTTTCTCAGGATTAATATCATCATTAATATGAATAACCTCTTTTTCTTCAAAACATCTTACAACATGAACAATAAGAGAAACTTCCCGAATATTAGCTAAAAACTTATTACCAAGCCCTTCGCCTGTTGATGCTCCTTTAACAAGGCCTGCAATATCCACAAATTCCATAACAGCAGGAATGATTTTGCGTGGAACAATGCAATTTGAGATTTTTAAAAGCCTTTCATCAGGAATTTCTACTATTCCTATATTTGGCTCAATGGTACAAAAAGGATAATTCGCGATCTCAACCTTGGATGATGTCAAAGATGAAAATAAAGTAGATTTACCCACATTGGGAAGCCCCACAATCCCAGCATTAAGTCTCATAGCCTAAGCCTCCCCTTAATAAAATCAAAAAGCAATCTAATTAATAAAATATGCAAACTCCCCTCTTCCTGTCTGTTGATTTATATTTGCTTCAACAGATAAATTAAAATATTTATTGGGCTCTTGAGGGCCTGGATAATAATATTCTAGCAAATAAGTACCTGTTTTTTGCTCTAAAATTAAATCATAAACTTTGGATACTCCCTCATAGGATGAAAAAGGAATTATAGCACCACCTGTTTCATCAACTAAATATTGAAGCTTGCTATTAACAGGATCATTACCAAATAATATTAAGTAAAACCTTATATCATTATTTTTATAATAGCTTACTATTGTATCCAAAGAATACTTTTCAAAAGCTTTACGATTTAAAATACCACCACTAAAATAAACTACTGCTCTTCTTGAGCTTTTTGACATAAGCCCAGAACCTGCTAATTTCAAACTAACGTCTGTTTTTACAGCATCTGTGCTATAAGGACCAAGAGAACTTGTGTTTCTAATACTATTTGTCAAGCTTTCAATATTATCTATAATAGGCACACTTGTTGCATTTATAAAACTAAAGTTTTTATTTTTTGACAACTCTATTAAAGCATTTAAACCTACGATTTGATCTAAATCATAATTTTTCATATAAGAAGATTTATCAAAAACAACTGCTATATTAATGTCTTTTGAAGCATTTACATTATATGCTACCTTAGGATTGACAATATAATAATTTTCATTTGAAATTGAAAAATTTTCACTTTTAAGCCCAACAACTGGTAATCCGCTTTTACTGCTAACATTAAGCTCAACATAAATTTTAGGCCCTCCAAGCCTAACTATTCTTCTAACATCAACATTTAAACTATCATAAAGACTTGAATCACTCTTGTAAACTGAAACCTTAGCATTATTAAAATCTGAGACAATCATCTGATTATTGGCATCCAAAATAGATGAAGAAATTTTAGAATTTATTTTATCTGCTTTTAAAATTTTTGTAATTGTCTTTTTAGCAATATTATATTTATAAACACCATCTTTTGAAGATATTATAACATTGCTGCCAATAGAATCACTACTAAGCCCCTCTATTCCTTCAATGGAAGTAAAAACTGAATACAAATGATTACCACTGGTATCAAAAACTTCAATGGTATTTCTCAGAGAATCTGCAACATAAATGTTTTCATTTAAATAAGTAACGCCCGTAGGACCTAAAAGCCCCTTATAACCTGAAGTCCTAGAGCCAAAATGCAAAATAAAATCACCTTCAAGTCCAAATTTACTCACTCTTTTATTTCCCCACTCGCTTACATAAATATAGTTCCTCTTATCAATGGCCATATATTGAGGAGCTAGCAATTCGCCATCTTTTGTACCTTTTTTTCCAATAGATCTCCTTTTAACTCCAAGAACTTTATCATAAACACCAATTTCATCGCTTGAATAAAGAGTCACATAAAGTAAATCATTAGCTTCAATAACATCATAAGGCGATTTTAAGTAGTTAAATCCATCTTTAACTAAAGCATTAACATTATTATTAACATCAAAATACAATATTTCATTACCTAAAAAATTAGCAGCATAATATCCGCCGTATTTATCAGCCCGCAAAGATGTAATCTGATACCCATGTGGCCTTTTATAAATAGAATTATCAAGAGAAGCAACTTTTACAAGTCTTTTAAAATTAAGTTCATAATTTGAAAAAATGCCTCTCCTTTGCTCAATAGTAGAAATCAAATGTCTAAGATAGGGAACCTTATAACCTTGATCTTTCAAATTTCTCCACTCCATTAAAGCTTCTTCAACATAACCCAGTCTATAATAAACATTACCAGTCCAAAAATGATAATCAAGATTATTAGGATCAAAGCTTAAAATTTTTTTAAAAGATAAAAGAGCATCATCATAAATTCCATTATTATAAGAATTAAGAGCCCATTTAAACTCTTCTTGAGCATCTTTATTAGTAACTATTCCTTGGGCATGTAAACTAAAAATATTTAAAAAAAACAAACCAATAAAACCAAAAACTAACATAATCCTCTTTACTCTTTAAAGACCTATTATAAGCATAAATTTTCCAAAAAATAATACAAAAAAATTAATGCTATCATATAAAATTATTAATGATAATGTTAAATATATTACACCATTATGTTACTAATAATAGTAAAAAAGAGGAAAAATGAAAACTAGATGCTTTTGCCTAGCCGCATTTTCAGGAATTCTTACAACACTTGCAATTCCAAATGAAATTAAAGAAACTGGATATTCAATCCTAGGATTTGTTGCTTATGTACCACTTTTTATAGCCTTAAACAAACTAGAAGATAAAAAAACATTAATAGGATTAACAGTATTTTACTTCATAATAGCCAACAGCTTGCAAAATTTTTGGCTTGGATTTTTTCATGCATTTGGATGGATTACATTCATCGGAGTGGTAATAGGATACATTCCATATTCATTAACTTTAGGCTATTTTCTTTATTACTCTTTAAAAAGCTTTAAAAATAAAACGATGACCATAACAACGCTTTTTACATTTTATGATTACTCAAGATCAATTGGATTTTTAGCATATCCCTGGGGGCTTGCAGCTTTCACTGTAAATAACTTCAATAACTTAATTCAAGTAGCAGACATTTTTGGTGTATTTTTTGTATCATTTGCAGTCTACTTTTTAAACTCGGGAATTGCAGACTTTTTAATACATAAAAACAAAACAAATTTGCTAAACATAGCATTTCCAATATTACTAATAACAACATCTTTTACTTACGGAATGCTTAAAAAAACAGAACTAAAAAGCTTATTAGCAAAAGAAATAGACAGCATAAACATTGCAGCTATTCAGATTAACACTGATCCCTGGTTGCCAGGAAATGACAAAAAAGGAATAAGGGATTCTATTGAAATTACAGAACAAGCCTTAAAAGAAAATACAAAAATAGAATTTGTAATCTGGAGCGAAGGGGTACTAACCTACCCTTTTAGCAAAGAAGACCAGCACTTTAAAAGCTCTGACTTACATAATGAGCTTAAAAATTTTATAAAAGAACAAAAAATCCCATTTGCCATTGGAGCTCCCTCAAATGTGGACAAAACTATAGGGATTCAACAAAATTCTATTTATATGATAGAGCCAAACCTCAACATTGCAAACATATACTCTAAAATATTCTTAGTTCCTTTTGCAGAAAAAATTCCATTTTACGAATATGAATTTGTAAGAAACTTTTTTTTTAAAAATTTTAGAATCTTAGGACAGATTGAAGGAAATAAAATTGAAATATTGAAATTGAAAAAGTTTAAATTTGCTCCCTTAATATGTTATGACGATGCATTTCCAGAACTTTCAAGGTTTTATAAAACCCAAGGTGCTAATGCATTGTTAAATTTTTCAAACGACTCTTGGTCAAAAACAAATTCAGCAGAATGGCAGCACTTTGTTGTGGCTAAATTTAGAAGCATTGAAAATGGAATCAAAACTATTAGAGCTACAAATGCAGGAATTACTGCAATCATCAACGAATATGGAGAAAGCATTAAAAAACTAGAAACTTTTACAAAAGGATACCTATTATCAACGGTAAAACTGTCCCCAACATTTACAACCATTTATGAAAAAATTGGAGACTCGTTTATACATATATTAGTGATAATGTTTTTAATCACAACGCTAAGACTTCAATTTATTGAAGACAAAAACCAATTAGTATCATCCTCTTTAGTAAAAATTAAAGTCTGACGTTCTTTCCAAAATGGAAAATTTTTAGTAATATCATTTTTTTTGGCATTCACATTAACAGCAAAAGAAGTATCGTTGGATTTTGAAATTTTCAAAGATTTTAAATCATAATAATCATCAACTGATAAATACTCTAACTCATCAGCGTCAGCCTTAGATGAAGCGCTTGATAAAGTTGATATAAAATCATTTTTTGATTCAAATTGGCCCATAACATTAACCTTATCTGCAACAACAGAATCAAACAAATCAAAGTTTCGAGAAATTAAAGCTCTTGCAAACTTTTCAAATTGAAACTTAATAATTTTATCTTGATTTTTGCTTCTCTCTCTTTGAGCAATATATTCTATTTTAGGAGCATTTGTAAAATCATTAATTTCTATTTTTTCGTGCACTATTCCAGGTATCTCCTCAAGCTTAACATCCTCAAGCATAACAACCTTGGAATTGTCATCCTTAATCCTAGCATCAAGCTCTTTAACTGCAAGCTTTATATCAACTCCCTTTTTCAAATCTGGATAAATCTTTAAAGCTTTTGCTTGAAAAAGCTTTCCCTTCTTAACTTTACCAACTTTTATATATCTTTGACCAACCTCATAATAAAAAACAGCAAGCTCTTTTTGCTTATCAACATAAGAAGAACTACCTTGAGCAAATAAATTTAAAAAAACAAAAGAACATAAAAAATACAGAAGAAATAATCTTCCCATAAGAACCCTCCATTAACACTCAACCTTAAAATAAAACAAAAGAATGTCAATCTACTATAAATAATTATAATACAAGTTTATCTCTAATTAAAGAAATCACTTTATTCTTATCTTCTTCGCTAAAAATATTTATATTATCGTAAGAAAATTTTATTTTTGACGATAAGTTATATTCATCATACCACTTTAAATATTTTCTATTAAGACCCTCAAGATAATCTCTAGGAATATTCATCTCAAAGCTTCTATTTCTATTTTTAATTCTGCGCTCAACCTCATCAATACTGCAATCAAGATAAACAAGCAAACTTGGTCGCTGAGAATGTTCAAGCATATTATCAAGAAGTTCAATATATATTTTATACTCCTCATCAGAGATATGCCCATCACAATTTAAAAGAGATGCAAACACACAATCACCATAAATAGATCTGTCTAGTATGCCCCCTTTTGTTCTAAATACACCTTTTATTAACTTAAACCTCTCATTAAGAAAATTAATTTGAACTGGGAATGCCCATCTGGATTTATCCTTATAAAATTTATCTAATACAGCCAAAGTAAAATCATTATTCAGTTCACTGTAAAAAGGAACTTCCAACTCCTTTGATAAAATATTTCCAAGAGTAGTTTTTCCTACCCCAATTAAACCTTCTATTACAATCACCAAGTCTACCTCCAAAAATAACTTAAATAAATTTACATATAAGCTAAAAAAGAATTGCTAAAACATAAAACTTAATTAATCAAAAATCTAATGTAAAAATTTTAATATAAAATAAAAAATCCTTAAACAAATCTTAGAAAAGAAATCAATAATTTATAAATTAAAATTCTTAAATTATTGACATTAATCTTATTTAAAAATAAGATATTAAATATAATTTAAATAAAGCTTTTATTAAAAATATTAATTATTTTCAATAAAAGAGATAAATTCTACCAAGCTTGCAAAAAACACAATAAAATTTAATTAAAAAATTTAATATATTCGGATTAAAAAATCAAAAATTAAAACTTTTTAATAAAAATAAAATTATTATAAAAATAAGGAGATATAATTATGAATTATACAAAATTCCAAGAATTTATATCGGAATTTTTGGGAACATTCATCCTATTAGCTTTAGGAACTGGATCTGTTGCAATGACAGTATTATTTCCCTCAAGCCCTGAAATACCAGGAGAAATAATAAAAGGGGGATATACCAATATAGTATTTGGATGGGGATTAGGGGTAACGTTTGGTATTTATACAGCAGCAAGAATTAGTGGAGCACACCTAAACCCAGCTGTTAGCATAGGATTAGCAAGTATTGGAAAATTTCCCGTTTCAAAACTTTTACATTACATTGTAGCGCAAATATTAGGAGCATTTACAGGCGCATTAATGACGCTTGTCGTATTTTATCCTAAATGGATAGAAATGGATCCTAGCCTAGAAAATACTCAAGGAATAATGGCAACTTTCCCCGCTATTCCTGGCTTTTTGCCTGGGTTTATTGATCAAATTTTTGGAACTTTTTTGCTAATGTTTTTAATTTCCGCTGTTGGAGATTTTACAAAAAAACACAGTGATAATCCATTTATTCCATTCATTATAGGAGCAGTGGTTTTATCAATAGGAATAAGTTTTGGGGGAATGAACGGCTATGCTATTAATCCTGCAAGGGATTTAGGGCCAAGAATTTTACTCTTACTTACTGGATTTAAAAATCATGGATTTAACAACCTAAGTATATTTATTGTACCAATAATTGGCCCAATAATTGGAGCAATTTTGGGAGCTACAATTTACGAATTTACACTAAAAAATAACAAAGACTAAAAGAAAAGATATTTATTTTTATTAAAGGAAAAGGGAAAAATTATGAAATACATTTTATCTATTGATCAAGGTACTACTAGCTCAAGAGCAATGGTATTTGATAAACATGCAAACATAAAAGGGCTTGCTCAAAAAGAATTTACTCAAATTTACCCACAACCAAGTTGGGTGGAACATGATCCTACCGAAATATGGGGATCACAACTTGGAGTTATAACAGAAGCTATGGCAAATTCAAGAATTTTACCAAATGAAGTTGATGCTATTGGAATAACTAATCAAAGAGAAACTACAGTTATATGGGAAAAAAATACAGGAAAGCCCATCTATAATGCAATAGTATGGCAAGACAGAAGAACTGCAAAAATTTGTGACCAATTAAAAAAAGAAGGAAAAGATAAAATTATTTTGGAAAAAACAGGCTTGGTGATAGATTCTTATTTTAGTGGAACAAAAATAATGTGGATCTTGGATAATGTAGAAGGAGCTAGAAAAAAAGCTGAAAATGGCGAATTGTGCTTTGGAACAATAGATACATGGCTATTGTGGAATCTGACTCAAAAAAAAGTACATGCAACTGATTATTCTAATGCTTCAAGAACATTATTATTAAACATTAAAACATTAGAATGGGACGATGAGCTTTTAAGCATATTAAATATTCCAAAAACAATTTTACCTGAACTTAAAGAAAGTTCCACAATATATGGCAAAACAGACAAAGCGCTATTTGGAGCAGAAATTCCTATTGCAGGAATTGCTGGAGATCAATTTGCAGCAACATTTGGACAGGCTTGCCTTAAAAAAGGTATGGCTAAAAACACTTATGGAACTGGTTGCTTTTTAACAGTAAATATAGGTAAAGAACCAATTATTAGCAATGACAAACTTTTAACTTCAATTGCATGGGGAAGAAAAAAATCTGTAACTTATGTTCTTGAAGGAAGTGTTTTTATTGGTGGAGCCGTAATCCAGTGGCTAAGAGACGGTCTTGAATTTTTCAGAAAAAGCTCAGATGCAGAAACATTGGCAAGCTCTGTCTCAGATAATGGCGGAATTTATTTTGTTCCAGCATTTGTTGGGCTTGGCGCACCTCATTGGGATTCTTATGCAAGAGGAACAATCATCGGAATAACAAGAGGATCAACAAAAGCTCACATTACAAGATCTGCTCTTGAAAGCATCGCATTTCAAAGTTTTGATATACTAAATACCATGAAAAAATCCGTTCCCAACTTTGAAATTCAAGAATTAAGAGTAGACGGAGGAGCAAGTCAAAATAATCTATTAATGCAATTTCAAGCTGATCTTTTAGAATGCAGAGTTGTAAGACCAAAAATAACAGAAACAACCGCTCTTGGAGCAGCTTATCTAGCGGGGCTTGCAACAGGTTATTGGCAAAGCGCTGAAGAAATCGTAAGCCTTTGGCAAGTAGATAAGATATTTACACCTTCAATGCCAAAAAATCAAAAAGAAAGGCTTCTTGAGAATTGGAACAGGGCAATTGAAAGATCAAAATCCTGGATACAGAATTCTAATAATCTATAAAAGTTAAAAATAGGGCTTTAAAGATTATAACAATAATATGCCGGTAGCAAAATTATGCACAATTTATTTAATTTTTTAAAAATAAAACAACATATAATAAAAATGTTTAGCAAGCAAATAAATCAATTATACAAACAGCTCTTAATTTTTTTCATCTTATCTATTGATATTGTACATGTATTCAAGAAATAAGCTGTCTAAAATTTACAAAAAGGTGTAATTATTGGAGCAATAAAAAAATGGTTAATAATATATTAAATCTAAAGAAAAATCACAAAAAATTGAAAAATTTACCAGCGAAATTGGTCTATAGTACTAATTAAAATTAAAACAAATGGACTTTTCGAATTTTTTAAATCTAGTATTTAGCTAAAAAGAAAAGAAATCAACTAAAATGGAGGAATATTTAAATTTCATGAATAATAACAAAGAAACAAAATTAAAAGATCTTGAAAATCAAGAATTTGATCTTATAATAATTGGAGGAGGCGCAACAGGTCTTGGCATTGCAGTAGACGCAATCACAAGGGGATATAAAACAATACTTATAGAAAAATTTGATTATGCAAAAGGAACTTCCTCTAGATCAAGCAAATTAATTCACGGCGGAGTAAGATATTTAGCCCAATGGAATATTTCTTTAGTTAAAGAAGCTTTACAGGAAAAAGCCATTCTTGAAAAAAATGCACCTCATTTAATTAACGAGTGTGCGCTTATCACTCCTATTTATAATATTTTAGAAATACCTTATTATTATTTTGGATTAGTTTACTATCACAATCTTATGGGCAAAGAAAAAACTGCCAAATATAAAACTAAATTACTATCCAAAACATCTACCATCGAAAAAGCTCCTAATATTAAAACAGAAGGTCTTAAATGCTCTGTTCTATATTACGACGATTCATTTGATGATGCTAGAATGGCAATAACATTACTAAGAACTTTTACCGAAAAAGGAGGTATTGCACTTAACTATACAGAACTTAAAAAATTCAACAAAGAAAACGGAAAACTTTCAGGAGCTCTCATACAAAATAAATTTTCAAAAGAACAAATTTCATTAAAAAGCAAATGCATAATAAACGCAACAGGAATATTTTCAGATGAAATAAGAAAATTGGATGATGAAAAAGCTTTAAACATCATTAAACCTTCCCAAGGTAGCCATTTAATAATCAAAAAAGATAAATTTCCCAAAAATCATGCAATATTAATGCCTAAAACTAGTGATAATAGGATTTTATTTGCTATTCCTTGGCATGATAGTGTTGTTTGCGGAAGCACTGATATTCCAATAAAAGAAATAGAAGAAGAACCTAAAAGATTTGACGAAGAGATTGACTTTATAATAAATAATTTAAACAACTATTTAAATATTAAAATAGACAAATCAGATGTAAAAAGTGTATATACCGGAATAAGACCATTAATAATGGACCCAAAAGCTGAAGGCAACACTTCAAAAATCTCAAGAAATGAAAAAATATTTATATCAGATTCAAATCTTATTACAATAGCGGGAGGCAAATATACTACATATAGAAAAATGGCAGAAAAAACTTTGCTCAAGGCCATAGAAAAAAATTTAATACCAAATTGCAAACCAACTACAGAAAATTTAAAGTTGCACGGCTACCTTAAAAAAGAAGAGGCAATGAAAATTCCTGAACCTTTTAGAGCTTATGGCAGCGACTTTGAAATTCTAAAAAATATGGAGGGTTTTGACAAAAAGATACACAAAAACTTGGATTTAAATGAAGCCCAAATAGCTTTTTCAATTGAATTTGAGCAAGCCAAAACTATTGAGGATGTTTTAGCAAGAAGAACAAGATCGCTACCCTTAAATCCTCAAGCTACAATTGAAGCCGCTCCAAGAGTTGCTGAAATAATGATGAAAAAATTAAATAAATCTGAAGAGTGGAAAAATGAACAAATAAAAAACTTTTTAGAAATAAGTAAAAAATATTTAATTTAAAATTAATTTAATTTTTACTATTAAACAAAGGGATTGTTAAACAATCCCTTTTAATTTAAAACTTAAAACATTGAAAAAATCTAAAACCCAATTCACATTAATAAATTCACAAGTAAACCTTGAATCTCTTCAATGCTATCTAAAAGTTTAATCTGAGTCATTTGATTTTGTAAAACAGAATGGGCAAGTTTGTCTAACTTATCGTTAATAATCTTAATAATTCTATACTTGGGTCGCTTAGAATCTCCCAAACTTCCCCCTTTTTGTTCTTTCAAACAAACAGAAGATGATATAATAATAGACATAAACTCTGAAATAACTTTTTTATAAAAAATCACATTTTGCCTAGAAGGCTCACTCAAAAGCCTCTCACCAGTCTCATTAATTCCATCCAACATGCTTTTAATTAAGTCGAGATTAAATTCTCCATTTTCAAGCAAAATAAAATGCTTATCCTCTTTAGCGCTTTCAATCTGAAAAACCGAAGAAAAAACATTGCTTTTATCAAAAAATACCTTTTTGCCACTTTTTTTATAATCTTTTGAATTAAGATTTAATGCCCCAGCAATCAAATTATTTACTTTCATCTATTTTACTCACAACACTTGAAAAATATTTATCATCTTCACCTTCTAAAAGTTGAAAAGATTTTTTTTCTTCTTGATGCTCCTTATTGATTTCAATTAAAAGATCTTCATTAACCTTATAAGAGCCAGTATAAAAAAGGGTGTTTCTTTCAGGAGCTCTAAGGTATTCAGAACCAATATCCATATACCCATCAATAATAGCACCCTCTTCAACTTCAATCGACTTACAAGAAATATTCCCAATAACACACCCTGATGCAAATATTTTAATCTTGCTTTTAGCATAAATATTGCCCACAACCATTCCAGAAATAACAAGTTCATTAGCATCAATACTAGATTTAACTCTGCCACTCTCTCCAATAATTACTCTTTTCGTAGAGCTAATAGTGCCTATAAAATCACCATCAAGCCGAATAAAATTATTTGAAACTAAATCTCCTTTAAAAAAATCACCAACACCCACTATTGTTTTTATTTCGTCAAAAATAAACAAAGGAGAGGCTTTTCTTTCTTTTTTCACATTCAAAAAATTTAACATCTATTTCGAAGCTCCTGTTGCTAAATTCAAATACATATCAGGATTAATAACTTGAGAACCTACACGAACCTCATAATGAACATGTGGGCCCGTTGCATAGCCTGTCTGCCCCATAAATCCAATTATCTGCCCCTTTTTGACATAAGACCCTTTAGAAGTATTAAGACGCGACATATGCGCATAAAGAGTAGCAAGTCCATACTTATGCTTAATTTGAACAAAATTGCCATAGCCTGCTGATTGATAGCTTGCTCTAACAACTTCCCCATCAGCAGTTGCAACAATAGGAGTTCCAATTCTAACTCCTCCAAGATCTATGCCTTTGTGAATATACCACTGCCTAGTAAAAGGCTCAATAGCTGGACCAAAATGCAGGGTAATAATTCCAGATCCACCCGCAAGAGGCCAAAGAGAAGGAATATCATTTAAAAGCTTGTCCTGAGCGTGCAATACCTTAACTATGCTTTTAAGAGGAGGAATTGAACTTTCTATTTTGCTTTTAATATTTTTAAGATCGCTAAGCTCTTTTATTGAATTAGCTTCTAAAATTTGCAAATCAATAAAATCAGAAAGATCTCCATCTAGTTTATTTTTATTTAAATCAACACCATTAGAGTTGATTTTTAAAGAAGTTTTAAGCTCATCTAAAATTTTAGAAAAATTTTTTGCAACAGAGTTAATTTCTACAACTGTATTTCTAAAATCTTCAATCTCAGATTCTGCCAAAGAGTAATTTTTCTCTGTGGATTTCACAATTGATGAGAGAGTAACATAATTAACAGCAAGCAAAACAAACCCTATAAAACCGCCAAAAAAAAAAGTAGCAAAGAAAAATAAAGTCAAAAAAGAAATTTTAATATTTTTTACATTCCCTTTAACATGGGGAATAATCATAAAACTAATATTTTGCTTAAAAAAAGAATGTACAACCTTAAGGGCTATAAACAAAGAATTATAAATAGCTAAAAAAAACTTTAAAATTCCTTTAAAACCCAAAATAATCTTAAATTTAATTCTTTTCTTCATAACAAACCTTACCAAAAATTACCATACTAAAACAAAAAAATTAAAAATTTATTTAAATACCTTAGACAAAAATCCAAATTTTTCTATAAAAACCTAGTACAAAAATGCTCAACAAATATAAAAAATTAAAGAGAATAATATTTAAAACCAATACGATTATGAAATTAAACTCATAAATACTTTATTATTATATAGATGAAAACACTATTTTTTGCAACAACAAATGAAAATAAAATAAATGAAGTAAAAAATATATTAGATATACCTAATTTAAACTTAATAGTCCCCCAAAATTTTAATATAAAAGAAACAGGAAAAACATTTAAAGAAAACTCTTTGCTTAAAGCAAAAGCACTGTTTGAAATTTTAAATAAAAATCAAAATGTTTTTGGGGAAGATTCTGGGTTGTGCATTGAGGCACTAAACTTGGAGCCTGGAATTTACTCCAAAAGATATGACATTTATAAGCTATGTAAAAAATTAAGCACTAATGAAAAAAACCAACTAATTTTAGACTTAATGAAAAATGAAAAAAACAGAAAAGCGTATTTTATATGCAACATAAGCTATATATCAAAAAATAAAAAAATATTAAATTTTGAAGGAATTATTAAGGGAAAAATTGCCTTAAGTTTAAATAATGACAAAAACTATGGATTTGGCTATGATTCAATATTTTTAACTAAAAATAATAAAAAACTTAGCGATCTAACACTTGAAGAAAAAAACAAAATATCCCATCGAGGAATAGCATTTTTAAAATTTAAAAAATTTTTATTAGAATCTTTATTCAACAGCTAAACTTAAAGGCTTTTTATATATAAAGTTTAGACTTTATTGTAAAATAAAAAGCACAATGTTTATAAAATTTCGACTTATTATTTCTTTCCAAACAATAAAAAAAGGAAGAGGAGAATTTAGTGATAAATAGAAATGAAATCAATGAGAATGATAAATGGGATTTATCTTTTCTATTTGAAAATGAAGAAGAATATGCAAAAGCAATCAATGCTATTGAAATCAAAACCAAAGAATTTAAAAAATATGAAAAATTGGAATTAAATTTTGATTTGTTTAAAGAAATTTTAAACAAATATTATGAAATCATGGAAGATTTAGAGAAAGTCTCTTACTATGCAATGCTTCAATTAGAAACAGATGTAACAAACAAGGATTCAAATAAAATATATTCTATATGTGTTAACTTAGCTACAAAAGTATCTAATACTACCTCATACTTCATGCCGAAAATACTAAAAACAGACGAAAAAAAAATTCAAGCTTGGATAAATGAGCCAGAACTTAAGGATAAAAAGATTGCAATTGAAAAAATACTAAGAGAAAAAAACCACATTTTAAGCGAACAAGAAGAAAAAATACTTGCCAACTACACACCTATTTACTCATCTTATCAAAACATATTCTCAGCATTAACAAATGCTGATATGGAATTTGGAGAAATCAATGGTCGCCCTTTAACCAATTCCACTTACACACTATTTCTACAAAACGAAGATCAAAAAATACGAAAAGAAGCTTTTTTAAAATTTTATCAAAAATACAAAAATAATGAGAATACACTTGCTAATCTTATTATTTCAGACTTTAAGAAAAATCACTTTATTGCAAAGACAAGAAAGTTTCAAAATACTTTTTCAATGCAACTCTTTTCAAACAACATTGACAAAAAAGTTTATACAAATTTAATCGAAACTGTCAATGAAAATTTATCTGTGCTTAATGACTATTATGAGTTTAGAAAAAAAGTTTTAAACCAAGAATATCTATATCACTATGATGTTTACGTGCCATTAACAAAAGGAATAACATTTAAAAATTCGTTTGAAGAAGCTTGTGAGAAAATATTAAAATCTTTAGAGATACTAGGAAATGAATATACAAAAACCCTAAGAAATGGTCTTTTAAAAGAAAGATGGGTTGATAAATACGAGAATACTGGAAAAAGATCAGGGGCTTTTAGCGCTGGATCATACAACGGAAAACCTTACATACTTCTTAATTACAAAGACGAATCAATAAGAGATATGTTTACACTTGCACACGAAGCAGGACATTCAATGCACTCTTACTTTAGTATAAAAAACAATCAATTTCCACACTATAATTATTCCATTTTCGAAGCAGAAATAGCATCAATAATTAATGAACAAATATTAGCAGAATATTTGCTTAAAAACGAAACCGATACTAAAAAAATAAAATATATAAAACTCACACAAATTGACGACATGATTTCAACATTCTTCCGACAAACAATGTTTGCTGAATTTGAGTACATTATTCATGAAATGATTAGCAAGGAAGAATCTGTTATAAAAGAAACACTAATAGAAACTTATATGAATTTGCTAAAAAAATACTTTGGACCTAGTCTAAAATTTGATGAATTAAGTCCACTTGAATGCCTTAGAATTCCTCACTTTTATTCACCCTTTTATGTGTATCAATATGCTACAGGCATTGCAGCTGCTCTGTCAATATACAAAGATATTAAAGAAAATAAAAAAGATGCAGTAAAAAATTATATAAAATTTTTAAAAACAGGTGGTTCTAAATATCCACTAGATTCCTTAAATATTACCGGAGTAGATTTAACAAAAAAAGCAACAATAGAAAACACTATTAATATTTTTAAATGTAGACTTGAAGAGATAAAAAAAATATTCCAATAAAAGGAGATTTACTGTGAAAAATATCAATTTGATTTTAGCTTGGCTTGTACATATTTTTACAGCATCTGGCTTGATTGTAGGACTTTACTCAATAATTTCAATTGTAAATGGTGATTATTCTCTTCTTTTAAGGTTAACAGTAATAGGGCTTATAATAGATGGAATTGATGGAACTATGGCAAGAAAGCTTAAAGTGAAAGAATTAATACCTGAAATTGATGGCACTCTACTTGATAATATTACAGACTACATAAACTATACATTCATACCTGTTATATTTTTTTATTTAGGAGAATTCATTGAAGAAAAATATAAAGTCGCCATTTGCATTGGAATTTTACTCTCATCAGCATACCAATTCTCAAGAACAGATGCAAAAACAAATGATAACTACTTTAGAGGATTTCCTTCTTTATGGAATCTCTTTGTGATATTAAACATAATCTTTAAAATAGAGCAAATAACAAATTTTATTGCAATGTCAATATGCATTATAACAAGCTTTATCCCAATAAAATTTATTTATCCATCAAAAACTAAAGAATTAAGGAAAATTACTATACCAATAACAATAATAAGCTGCCCAATATTTGTTGTATCAATATTTTCAGAACTATCCACAACAACGTTAAAAATAGCAAAAACGGTTCTTATCCTTTACTTTGCATATTTAACTTTAGCAAGCATATATTTAACCTATAAAACAAGAAATAGATGACAAAAATGTATATAAACACAATAATAGAATATATTGATTCAAATATAGCTTATTCCCCAATAGTATTTTTTTCTTTGCTAATTTTAGCAGGGCTTAATGTCCCTATTTCTGAGGATGCAATAGTACTAATGGGTGGGATTTTATCTAGTAGAAAAAATGAATATACTGTATTAATATTTTTGGGAATTTTTTGGGGAGCCTATATTGGGGACATAATATCTTTTTACATTGGGAAATTAATGGGGAATAAATTGTTTAAAAACAAAAAAGACAATAACCTGCTTGACAAAATAAATTACTATTATGGTCAATACGGAGTATTAACTTTATTTATAGGAAGATTTATACCCTTTGGAGTTAGAAACGCAATATTTATATCAGCGGGAATGGGAAATATGAAATCCAATTTATTTATTGTTTCTGACTTTTTTGCAACTTTGCTCTCAATAATGGTTTATTTTACTCTAAGCTTTAAACTAGGACAATCATTTGAAATAATATTTTCAAAAATAAAAATAATTATATTTACAATATTTATTATTGTAATAGCTACAACAATAATAATCTACGTAATTAAAAAAAATAAAAAAGTTGACAAAAATTTAAAATAAAAAATATAATGGTTAACAGCGCTGTGGTGGTGGAAGTGGTAGACACGCTAGCTTGAGGGGCTAGTGGGTGCAAACCCGTGCTGGTTCAAGTCCAGTTCACAGCATCAAAATTGTTAGCAGCTTATTGAATAAAATTAGAAAAAATGTGATTTAAAAAGATACTAGAGAATAATTATAGGTTGATTTTCAAGAGGACAAATGTCTAAATACGAATTCATAAAAATTGAAAAAAAATGGCAAGAATTTTGGGATAATAACAAAACATACAAAGTAGAAGAAGATCTAAGCATTCCCAAAGAAAAAAGATTATATATACTTGACATGTTCCCCTATCCTTCTGCCAACGGACTTCATGTTGGCCATCCAGAAGGATACACAGCAACTGATATATTTGGAAGATACAAGCTTTTGAATGGATTTAATGTGCTTCATCCAATGGGATTTGATAGCTTTGGACTTCCTGCTGAAAATTACGCATTACAAACAGGAACTCATCCTCAAAAAAGCACAGAGGAAAATATTAATAAGTTTAAAAAACAAATAAAAGCTTTGGGATTTGCCTATGATTGGGATCGAGAAATTAGAACACATGAGGAAAATTACTATAAATGGACACAGTGGATTTTCTTGCAATTATATAAAAAAGGCCTGGCTTATGCAAAAGAAATGCCTGTATGGTACTGTCCTGAGCTTGGAACAGTATTAGCAAATGAAGAGATTATTCAAACTCCAGATGGACCAAAATCTGAGAGAGGATTTTACAACGTCGAAAAAAAATATTTAAGACAGTGGGTTCTAAAAATTACAAAGTATGCTGAAAGATTGTTAAACGACCTTGGAGAATTAGAATGGCCTGAATCTGTAAAAGAAATGCAGCGAAATTGGATTGGCAAATCAACAGGAGTTGAAATTGAGTTTGAAATTGAAGGCCACAGCGATAAAATCAAAGTCTTTACAACAAGGCCAGATACAATCTTTGGTATCACATATTTAGTGATCGCACCAGAAAATAAACTAATAGAAAAAATAACAAAAAATAACTTTAAAAAAAATGTCTTAAAATATGTAAAGCAAGAAGAACTCAAAAGTGATCTTAAGAGAACCTCTCTTGAAAAAGATAAATCAGGGGTTTTTACAGGATCTTATGCGCTTCATCCAATAACAAATGAAAAAATTCCAATTTGGGTTGGAAGCTACGTACTAGGAACTTACGGAACCGGAGCTGTAATGGGTGTTCCAGCGCATGATGAAAGGGACTTTCAATTTGCTAAAAAGTATAAATTAAAAATTTTACCTGTAATATCAAAATCAGGAAAAAATGAAATATTAGAAAAAGCATTTCTTAATGACGGAATTTCAATAAATTCTCCTAATGAATTTAATAATCTTAAAAATTCTGAAGTAAAAGATAAGGTAATAGAATGGCTTACTAAAAACAAAAAGGGGAAAGAAAAAGTTACCTACAAGCTTAGAGATTGGATTTTTTCAAGGCAAAGATACTGGGGAGAACCTATACCCATTTTGTTTGATAAACTTGGAAATGCAATACCCTTAGAGGAAAATAATCTTCCCTTAAAGCTTCCAGAAATTGCAAACTATAAACCTTCTGGAACAGGAGAATCTCCTTTATCAAGGATTAAAGATTGGGTAAACGTAAAAGATACGGGTTTTACAAGAGAAACAAATACAATGCCTCAATGGGCAGGCTCTTGTTGGTATTATTTAAGATACCTCGACCCTAAAAACCCAAAAGAGTTTGCAAGCAAAAAAAAAATTGAATATTGGATGCCGGTTGACCTATACATAGGTGGGGCTGAACATACAGTATTACACCTGCTTTACTCAAGGTTTTGGCACAAAGTTCTTTATGACCTAGGATATGTAAATACCAAAGAACCTTTTAAAAAGCTAATAAATCAAGGCATAATAACGTCATTTTCTTATCAAAAAGAAAATGGAGTTTTAATACCTAATGACCAAGTTATAGAAAAAGATAATAAATTTTTTGACAAAAAAGATAACAAAGAAGTAACCCAAGTAATTGCCAAAATGTCAAAATCTTTAAAAAATGTAATAAACCCAGACGACATTATTAAGGAATTTGGAGCAGACTCAATGAGAATTTATGAAATGTTTATGGGACCACTAACAGATTCTAAGCCTTGGAATACTAAAGGCATTATTGGCGTTTTTCGATTTTTAAATAAAATTTGGAGCTTAAGAGAAAAAGAACTATCAAAAGACAATCCTCCAAAGGAAATAATATCTAAACTACACAAAGTAATAAAAAAAGTCACAGAAGACACAGAAAAACTAAATTTCAATACTGCAATCTCCGCCATGATGATATTTATAAATGAACTTCTAAAGTATGAAAAAAATTATTTAAACATATTTAAACCGTTTATCGTTATTTTATCCCCTTATGCGCCACATTTAGCAGAAGAGCTATGGGAATATATTGGGGAGCTTCCTAGTTTATTTAAAAATTCAAAATGGCCAAAATTCGATGAAAGCCTTATTATTAAAGACGCAAAAGAAATTGTCCTACAAATAAATGGAAAAATAAAAGACAAAATTTTACTAAACAAAGAAACAGGTGAAGAAGAACTAAAAGAAATAGCAATGAAAAATAGTAAAATACAATCAAACTTATTCAATAAAAAAATAGTAAAAATAATTGTAATTAAAAACAAGCTTGTCAACATAGTAATAAAGTAAAAAGAGGCATGATATGGACTTTGAAAGTCTAAGCATTAGATATAAAGGAATTATATTCACAATATTTATCTTAATTACTATTTTTTTAGGATTTTTTTTTAAAAATCTTAAATTCGATGCAAACATCTTAAAACTTATACCCAAGACCAAAGAAACTGAAAGTTTAATAGACATTGACAAAAGTAATTCACTTTTATCCACAATAGTAATATTTCAAGATAAAAAAAATATTTTCAATAAAAAAAATTTTGAAACAATAAACAGCGTAATCAATGAAATAACTAAAATTTTAAAAGTATCTCCAAATGCCGTTACAAGCATATTTTCTTATTTTCCACAATTTAAAAAAGAAGTCTACACAGATAAAGATATAGAAGAAATAAAAAATAAAATAAAATCAACTCCATTTGTAAAAAACACATTCTTAGGTAACTCAGAAAATTTAATATACTTCATAATAATCCCATCAGAAAGTGATAAAATAAACTTCAGTAGAAATTTAAAAACTGAACTTGATGAGATGGAAAAAACAATCAAAAAATATGAAACAGACGATCTAAAGTTGTATCTTACAGGAGATTTAATAGTAAGAGAAAAAATCTTAAACTACATGGTTGAAGACTTCAAGATCTTAGGACCTCTTGCTACTTTTGTAGTAATAATTTCACTTTATCTTATTATAAAAAATCTAATTGGAGCATTAATTCCTATTTTTATTGCATTATTATCATTGATTTGGACTTTTGGAATTAAAGGACTTATACAATCCCCTATTACAGTGCCAGAAACTTCAATGATTGTTTTACTTATTTCAATCGGATGCGCCAATGCTGTACACATAATAAATGAAATATTTAAATTAATAAAAAAAGAACAACTCTCAAAAGAATCCATAAAAGCAACAATTAAAAAACTTAAAACACCCATCCTGCTAACATCTCTTACAACGGCATTTGGATTTTTATCTCTTACAACCTCTTCAATTAATGCCTACAAAACAATGGGTATTTTCATGTCAATTGGAGTAATTATCTCGATGATAACCTCATTAACCGTTTTACCTGGAATAATAACATTAATCCCATTTGCAAAAAAAAAGTCTTTTGAAAAAGAAAATAAACTAAATAAAATATTTTTCCTTGAAAGACTTGCCAAACTAAATACACAAATAACAAAATCTATATTAAAAAGAAAATATATATCCTCTATAATAGTCCTCATTATACTTGGAATTTCTTTTATAGGTCTTTTAAAGATCGAAATCAATTTTGATGAAAAAGATTACTTTAAAGAAAGCACAAGTGTAAAAAAAACATTAAACTTAATGCAAAAAGAAATGGGGGGAATATCAATTTTCAAAATAGAACTTGAAGGCAGCCCTGGTGAATTTAAAAATGCTAAAGCAATGCAAATCTTAGACTTAATTACAGACAAACTTGATGCATTTTCTGCAAAAACTCAATCTAGCTCTATTAATGGAATTTTAAAATTTACAAATTTTAAAATTAAAAAAGAATCCCCACTAGAGTATAAACTGCCTGAAAACAAAATTATACTAAACAAACTAATAAATTTGGTAGATAGAAGTGATTGGACTAAAGATAATAAAAAAATGTACATTAATGATGATTGGTCATTAATATCTATCATGGTCAGAATTGAAGACAACTCAACCGAAGGAATAAAAAAATTTGAAAAATATGCTATTAAAACAATTAATGAATATATGAAAAATAATAAATACCATTTCTCAGGAGTTTATGATAAGGTATTAATAGCTAAAACAATGGTAAAAGAACAGGTTATGAACATTATAACAACTCTTGGATCAATAACACTACTACTTATGTTTTTCTTTAAATCTATAAAAACCGGAATAATTATTGCAATCCCAGTAGCATGGTCAGTGTTTTTAAACTTTGCTGTAATGAGGTTATTTGGAATAACCTTAAACCCTGCAACAGCAACAATTGCATCTGTAAGTATGGGAGTAGGAGTAGATTATTCAATTCATTTTTTCAATACGTTTATTTTAAAATACCAAAAAAATCAAATCTACAAAACTGCCCTTCTTGAATCAATACCCAGCGTATTTAATGGAATATTTGCAAATTCTATTTCTGTTGGAATAGGATTTTTAACTCTAACATTTTCGTCTTATAAAATAATATCAACTCTTGGAGCAATAATTGCTTTTACAATGCTAACGACATCTCTTGCATCGCTAACCCTTCTTCCATTATTAATTCATTTGTTTAAACCTAGAGTAAAACTAGTCTCAAACAACAATTTAAAAAAATTAAAACAATAATTTAATGACTTCGCGCATATTATCTACAAGATAAAAATTAATACCGCTCCTAATATTAATAGGAATCTCTTCTAAATCCACTCTATTTGCTTTAGGAACAATAATGTGTTCTACGCCACTACGCTTTGCTGCAATTATTTTTTCTCTAAGACCCCCTATCATCATTACATTCCCAGTAAGAGAAAGTTCCCCTGTCATAGCCAAATGGGGCCTAACAACCTTATTAAGAGCAAGAGAGATAAAAGCACTAGCTATTGTAATTCCTGCAGAAGGTCCATCTTTTGGAGTAGCTCCTTCTGGAATATGTAAATGAATAATATTTTTTTCAAAAAAAGATTTACTAATATTTAGATCTCCTTTAATACTATTAACATAAGTATAGGCAATATTAGCAGATTCTTTCATAACATCCCCAAGTCTACCTGTTAATTTAATTCCGCCCACCTTGGATTCCGTCTTTACAGTCTCAATCATTAAAGTTGAACCTCCATAATTTGTCCAAGCAAGGCCCATTACCATCCCCGAATACATAGCATTGGGCATGCTTTCCTTTCTAAAAACAGGCACACCAACATATTCTTCTAGATTGTCATTGGAAATTTGATAAGATTTAACCTCAGCATTCTCAATAAGCTTTCTAGCAACCTTTCTTACAATTTTGTTTAAATATTTTTCAAAATTTCTCACTCCATTATCTCTTGCATACTCTTGAGCAATTTGAACAAGGGCTGAACTTTGAAATTTTAAAGAATCTTTATCAACTCCGTTTTCACTCAAAACTTTGGGAATTAAATACTTTCTTGCAATCTCTATTTTTTCGTTATCAACATATCCAGAAATTTCAATAACCTCCATTCTATTTAACAAAGGTCTTGGTATTGTTTCAACAGAATTAGCAGTTAAGATAAAAAATACATTTGAAATATCAAAAGGAAGGTCAAGATAATGATCTCTAAATCTAACATTCTGTTCAGGATCTAAAACTTCAAGAAGAACTGAAAAAGGATCCCCATAACTTGAAGCAGAAATTTTATCCACCTCATCAATTAAAAAAACAGGAGAATTTGTCTTAGTAATTCTTAAGCCCTGAATAATTTTTCCAGGCAAAGCACCAACATAAGTCCTTCTGTGCCCCTTGATCTCTGACTCATCACGCATTCCACCAACAGAAAATCTAAAAAACTTGGTACGCAAAACCTTTGCAATAGCTGCCCCAATAGAAGTTTTCCCCACACCAGGAGGTCCCACCAAGAGAATAATAGCCCCCTTTTGAGTCTTTCTTAATTTCAGAACAGAAATATATTCAATAATTCTATCCTTAACTTCGTTCATTCCATAATGAGTTTTATCTAAAATTTTTTTAGATTTTTGCAAATCTAATTTATCAAAATTAATTTTCAAATCTCGCCAAGGAAGCTCAGTAATAAGTTCAAGATAATTTCTAACAACAATATATTCAGCTGAGCTTGTCTCAAGAAGTGAAAATTTTTCCAACTCTTTTTCAACTACCTCTAAAGACTCTCCCTTCAGCTCTAAAGCCTTTAGCTTAGTTTTAAGCTTTTCTAAATCACTGTTTTTTTTATCTCCTATGCCAAGTTCAGCTTTAATAGCTTTAAGCTGTTCTTTTAAAAAAAACTCTTTTTGTTGTTTCTCTAATCTCTCTTGAATGCCCTTAGCAATTTTATTTTGAATTTCAATTAAATTAAGCTCTTCATAAATTAGCTCTAAAACTTTCTTAAGCCTATCTTTTACATTTAAAGTTTCAAGAACTATTTGATGATCATTTTTTGAAGATGAAATAGTGCTGGCCACAATATCACATAGCTTTCCCTTATCCTCAATATTAACCATATTTAATTGAACTTCCGGCATTTTTCTATGTGTAAATATCTCTTTGGTTCTAAGCAAGATACTACTGTAAACCGCTTTTGATTGAATATCATCTTTTCTAACCGGAATTTGCTTTAAATAGTCAATCTCAATTATAGGAAACTTGTCATTAAGAACAACTTTAACAAATTTAATCCTATCAAAAGTTGAAACAAATATATTGTAACCACCATCTGGAAGATTAATTTTTTTTATTATCTTTCCAGTAACTCCAACAGAATAAATATCTTTACTATAATCAATAATTAATTTCTGTTGAGCATTATTATTGTTTTTTCCTAAAAATTTATCATTCAAAACAAATAAGGCAATGATTCCATTGCCCTTCATAGCATAATCGACTGCTTTCATATCAGAATCAGAGATTAGAACAATCGGAATAAACATCCCTGGAAAAACTGGATGAGAAGGAACCGCTATTAAAGGCACTCTTGCGGGTTTATTAGAATGAGGCAAAATCCCAGCTACGGCTTTTTCTTTCTTTTTATCTCCTAGCCTAGCTTTTTTAGATTCATCCATAAAATTTGAAATCTCCTAAGCTAATTATAACAAAACAAATATTTTATGGAAATTCATTTAATAATATTTTCTTTTATTATAAAATGATAAAATGAGAATTTTCACAGTTAAAATTATAAATATGAATTTGGATTATGACAAAAATTGCAATCCACTAAAGCTAAACCATTCAACAATAAACACAATAACTACTACTTAAAATTAATTAATCTATGGTGAAGCTAATAAAGAAGAATCCTTGAAAAATCGATTAAAAATGAATTCTAGAGAAGTAAATGAAAATTTGGAAACAAAAAGAAACTAACATACAAGCCCAAAAATTAACTCGCATTGCTAAGCAATATAATATCAATACCTTTGAAGCAACTTTACTTATAAAGCGAGAAATCAAAGAAGAAGATTTTATGTTTTTTCTTGAAGACAGCGTAAATTTATTACACAACCCATTTTTATTAAAAAATATAAATAAATTTATAAAAAGAATTAATAAAGCAATCAAAAATAATGAAAACATATTAATCTTTGGAGATAAAGATGCTGATGGAATTACAGCAACAATAATAATGTATGAAACTCTTAAAGATTTTGGACTTAATGTGAGCTATAAAATACCTTCAAATGGAGAATTTTATGGACTTTCAAACGAATTAATCAACATAGCTTTAGAAAAAAAAATTTCTTTAATAATAACTGTTGATAATGGTATTTCTAGTATTGAAGAAATAAATTATGCAAATTCAAAAGGAATAGAAATAATAATAACAGACCACCATCTTCCAAGCGAAGATTTCAAAACTGAAAGCATAGTTATAAATCCTCATCTAAAAGATGACAAATATCCATTCAAAGAAATAGCAGGATGTTGTGTAAGTTTTAAAACTTGTCTTGCTCTTAGCATATCCTTTACAGACCTTTATTCTAAAAGCCTTGTATTTTTATTTTTAGAAAAAACAAAAAATGAAATTATTCTTCATGCAATAGAAATAAACAACTATATTTTAAAACAATATCTAAGATTAAATAATAAAAATGACCCTTTAATTAACTCAAACAAACTAGAAAAATTCGTACAAAACAAATACATAGTAATCTTTAATAAAGAAGATCAAGACCAATTATTGAATAAACACTTTGCAAGAAGCATAAAGATGAACACAATTGATATTAGTGAAAATTTTATAAAAAAATATCCAAATTTTAGAAAAAAAACATTAAAAGAATTAATCCAATCAATTAAATATTTCAGATATAAAGAAGTTGAGATTAAAGACAAGCTTTACTACATATTTTACAACGTAATTTTTGAAACTAATAAAAATTTGCTCCAAAAATGCTTAAAAAGACTTAGCTTTGTTGCAATAGGAACAATAGCAGACAATATGCCTATTATCAATGAAAACAGAATAATCCTAAAAGCAGGACTTAAAGAAATTGCACTAAGAGAAAGAATGTCTATTAATTATCTATTAAAAGATGCAAACATATTAACAAAACCAAATATAACTTCAATGGATATTGCATATAAAATTGCACCAATATTAAACTCAACAGGAAGGCTTGAAAAAGCAGAAATTGCAATAAATTTTTTATTAACTAACGACATTAATCAAATAGAAAATAAATTTAAAGAAATAAAAGAAATCAACAAACTGAGAAAATACAAAGAAGAAAAAGCTTGGAATTCGCATAATAAAAATACTATTTTTAAAAACGATAAATTCATAGTTTGCTACGATAAAAATACCCCAAAAGGAATAAGCTCTAGAATTGCAACTAGACTTTCTGCTTACTACCAAAAAGTTGCTATTTTTTTAACAAAGCAAGATAATATTATTAAAGGATCAATTAGATCAAACAATAAAATCAATTCAAAAACACTAATATCAATAATACCTTCCCATTTAGTAATAAATTCGGGGGGACATAAAGCTGCTGCTGGATTTACGCTGCATGAAAATTTACTTGAAGACTTTATTAAAGAATTAGAATATGCAACTACAAAAGTTAAATATGATACTACTGATGAAAACAAATCAATATTAATAGATGCCATTCTTCCAAAGAATTTAACAAAAGATTCTCTTTTCAAAACAATAGAAATGTTCGAACCTTATGGATATGAATTTAGAGAACCAATATTAATGATGGAAAATGTTTATCTTCAAGAACTCAAAATAATTGATAAAAATCATAGCTCAAAACATATAAACATGAGAATTAAATCACAAAACGATTACTATAAAGCTATTTTTTTTAACGGAACAAAAAAAATAGAAGAATTGAATATAAAAGAAGATCAATATTTAGACATCATTTTTACAGTTAATGAAGATTTTTATTATCCTAAAGAAAAAATTTTGAAAATCATAGACATAAAAAAGAGTGCTCAAATCAATGTATAGAATACAAAAAATCTTACTTATATTGTGTATTATAGGAATAGAAAATATAAATTCAGAAATAACAAATACTATTCCTAAGGTCCAATATAAAAAAGAAGCATTTCAAGGAGATTACATATATTTTGCAAGTAATCAAAACTTTAAAAGTTTGTCGCTTTTAAGCACAAATAAAAATCCAATCATAAGCTCTTATCCATTTAAATTTACAGTAGGAAGTAAAATTTACTACATAGCATTTATAGGAATTACACCAATGATAAAAGAAGGTAAAAGAAAAATTCAAATAGAATTCGAAAATAAAAACTATATCAAAGAAATAGAAATAAAAAAATTTAACTTCAAAAGAACAAAAATTAGTTTTAATAAAGAAAAAGCCAAGCTTATCACCCAAAAAAAATCAATAAAACAAAAAGAACAGGCCTTGGTTTTGTGGAATATTATTGGCAATACTGGAGACACAACAATATACCACTATGATGCCTTAGTTAAGCCAATAAAAGATCAATACATTGTAACAAGCCAATACGGAGATTTAAGACTTTACATGCAAGGTGACAAAAAAATTTCAAATTATACAATGCACAATGGAATTGATTATGCCCCATTTAAAAGAGAAAATACTCCAATTTTTGCTGCTGGTAAAGGAAAAGTTGTATTTGCACAAAATAGAGAACTAACAGGCAATACTCTTATAATACAACATTTGCCAGGCGTATTTACAATTTATCTTCATCTCTCAAAATTGGGAATAAGTGAAAATAAAATAGTTAGTGCTGGAGAATATATTGGACATACTGGCAATACAGGCCTTTCAACAGGTCCTCATTTGCACTTCGAAGTAAGAATTAATGGTATAGCAATAAATCCAAATTTCCTTTTAAATGGCATGCTTATTGACAAAAATAAAATAATAAATAATATTAAAAGAATAGAATAAAAGGAGGTGATTTTTTGGTAACAGTCACTGTGGATAAAAATGAAAATCTTGAAAAAGCATTGAAACGTTTTAAAAGAATGATTGAAAAAGAAGCAATTATTCGCGAATGGAAAAGAAGAGAATACTATGAAAAACCATCCACAATACGCGTAAAAAAAGAAAAAGCTTTTAAAAGAAAACAAGCAAAAAAAGTAAGAAAATTGAAACAAAAAACTAATAGATAGATCACAAGAGATGTTCAAATGGATATCTCTTTATTTTAAATTAATACCTCTCTTGGTTTTGACCCATTAACAGGCCCTACGTATCCCATATCTTCCATAATTTCAATAATTCGAGCTGCTCTATTGTAACCTATCTTCAACCTTCTTTGCAGATAAGATGCTGATGCTTTTCTTGTGGATTTAACAATTTCAAGAGCCTCGTCAAACATTGGCTCATCAGAAGGTCCAAGAACAACTAAATCTGGCTCTTTCACACTATCAATAAATATTTCATCATCAATATAATTTGGAGAACCAAATTTTTTAACCTCTTCAACAAGCCTATAAACTTCTCTTTCCTTTAAAAATCCGCCCTGAATTCTTTGAGGAAAAGGATTTGAAGAACTAATATAAAGCATATCTCCCTTTCCTAAAAGCTTTTCAGCACCAGAAGATCCAAGAATTATTCTTGAATCCATAGAGCTGGCTACCATGAAAGAAATCCTTGAAGGAAAATTAGCTTTTATTACTCCCGTAATAACGTCAACTGAGGGTCTTTGGGTCGCAAGAACCAAATGAATTCCCACAGCTCTAGCCATTGCCGCAAGTCTAGAAATTAAATTTTCCAAATCTTTTCTTGCAGAAAGAATAAGATCTGCAAATTCGTCAATAATTATTACAAGATATGGCAAGATCATTAAATTCAAATTCTCATCTTTTATTTTTTTATTATAAGAAGAAATATCTCTTACCAATAAATTATCAAGAAGCACATACCTTCTCTCCATTTCATCAAGACACCATCTAAGAGCCTCTAAAGCTCTCTTTACATCTGTAATAACTGGAGTTAATAAATGAGGAATATCATTGAAAAGTTTAAGCTCAACTATTTTGGGATCTATCATAATCAATTTCACTTCATCTGGAGATTTTGAAAAAATAATTGAAGCAATTAAAGAGTTCACACAAACAGATTTTCCTGCCCCAGTTGCACCAGCTATTAATAAATGTGGAGAATTAACAAGATCAAAAACAATATTTTCTCCACTAATCTCTTTTCCAAGAGCAAAAGGAATTCTAAAATCACCTCTGAATTCCTTGCTGTCTATTATCTCTGAAATCAAAATAAACTCACGCCTTTTATTAGGAATTTCAATCCCTACAGCTTCTCTGCCAGGAATTGGAGCAATAATCCTGACCCTAATAGCCGCAAGCCTTAAGGCAATATTATCAGAAATAGAAGTAATCTTAGAAAGCTTAATTCCCTTATCCGGACGAACAGCATACATTGTCACAACAGGCCCTTTAATAATATCAATTAATTTAGCATTAATATTAAACTCTTTTAATGTCTCTTGGAGAATAATTGATTGCTTTTGAATTTCTTTATCATATTCAATATCCTCTACATCATTTTTAATCTCTTTCTGGTCAAAAACTGAAATATCAATAAAATAAAAATCACTTTTTTTACTTGAAGCTACATTTTTATTATAAACATGAGGAATAGCAACCTGACTAATTATACCCTTAGTCCTTATCTCACAGGCTTTAACCTTTCCACTAATAATTAACCTATTATACTCAAGATTGTCCAAATATTTATACTCACAAGATTCATAAATTTTATCTACATTTTCACCTGCATTTAAAGCATTATCATTTAAAATATCCTTATTTAAAGAGCTTGCTTCTCCGGGATCCGAGTCTTCAAAAACAGTTTTGTCTAAATTAATATTGGAAGGTTTTTTATTGTTTCTTAAAAAAGCGCTAAATGACCATAGGGCTTGATATTCCTCATCATTAATAATATTCTTTTTCTCATAAAAAACTTGAGAATCTTTTAAATCCTCTACAGAATCTCCATAAACTTTAATATCTTTTTTTACAGACAATGAATTTGAAAAGGGAAAATAACTTAATATATTTTCAAACAAAATTTTAATCTTAAACTCTAAAAATTTAAAAGAGTCTAAAATAAAATTAACATCTTTGAAAAAGACATAATTCAAGTAAATCCAAACAACAAATTCTAAAATCAAAAGAGTAAAAATAAAAAAATTTCCCAATACTATACCAAAATTAATAAGAAATATCTTAATAAAATAAGACTTTTCAACATTAGAATTAATTTTTATTAAAAATATTAAAGTAAAAAACAATATTACGGTATAATTCCAATTAAATATAAATCGTTTAGTAAAAATATGTTTTTTATAAGCGTACCAATTAACAATTGGATATAATATTAAATAAAATGACAAGAATGAAAAAACATTAAGAAGTATTTGTCCTAGTAGATTGAAAACAAAAAATATAAATACATTGCTCAAAGGAGTCAATGCTACAAAAAGAGAAAAAGAAATAACTGAAAGCATAAAAAAAAACAAAAATTGAAAATACTGATAAAAATCTTTCATATTCTAAAAAAAATAACAAACTATAATTGAAAGTGTAAATAAATATATCGAAAAATAATACAACTTTTTGTTATTAAGCATTTTAAAAAAGAAATTTATTGAGAAAATACCAACAACAAAAGCAACCAATGCTCCTAAGTTTATTTCAAAAAAATTTAAAACCATAAAAATATCATAAAATTCTTTATGTTTTAATAAAATCGCTCCAAAAACTATTGGAATTAAAGATAAAAATGAAATTTCAAATGCACTTTTTCTATTAAATCCCATAACTGACGCAGAAAAGATCGTAACTCCCGAACGAGAGATTCCTGGAAGCGCACCTAAACCTTGCATCAGTCCCATAAAAATTCCTACTAACAAAATATTGCCTTTAAAATCAATTTTTAAAAAATTAAATTCTAACATCAAGATTAAAATCCCTGTTATAATAAAATTAATTAAAACAAAAGACAATGTAAACATTCTCTCGTACTTTGAAATAAAAGTCCCAACAATTCCGGTAACAATAGTTATTATTAATATTAGCAACATTAATTTTAAATTTGTTAAATCGGATTTATTAGATTTTCTTAAAGTAAATCTAATAAAAGTTAAAAAAAGTTCTAAAATCCTTTTACGATAGTAAATAATAATCACCAAAACTGTTGCAAGGTGTAAATAAATATCAAATATTATTGAAAGCTTTAAATTCATAAAATGCCTAAAAAGTAATAAATGACCCGAACTAGATATTGGCAAAAATTCTGTAATGCCCTGAACAATACCCAAAATAATTGCACTTAAAATATTTGTCATTAAATGCTCCAATACTAATTTTTGGGAAATTCGCCCATAATTTTAACTATTACCGAATCTATTCCCTTCTTTTCATACAAGGCATCATAAAATACCGAATAAACTAATATTTTTTTAATATAATTTCTAGTCTGACTAAAAGGAATTGCCTCGATAAAAAGCTCTTTTGATAAATGTCCATAACTTTTTTCCCACTTTCTAACATTACCAATACCCCCATTGTAAGATGCAAGGGCCTTATAAAGACTGCCAGTTGTAGATATTCTTTTTTTCAAATAATATGTCCCAATTATTATATTATCTTTTGGAATCTTTAAATCATAATTAAAATACTTAAGTTCTTTAGAAATATCATTTGCTGTTGATGGCATAATCTGCATAAGGCCAACAGCGCCAGGTTTTGAGACAGCATTTTTCTCAAAGCTACTCTCCGCTTTTATTAAAGAAAATACAACACTGGTTTCAAGTCCACGCCTTTTGGCCCAATATTCCACTAAAGATCCATACAAATAAGGGTAAAGCCTTTTATAATCATTCTCCATTAAAGCAGATTCATCTTGATTTACAAGATAATTAATCACAAGAGTTGCATCATAGTAATTTTCACTCTTTAAAAGTTCGTCGTATACTTTTCGATAAAAATCGAGTGAAAATTTATATCCATTCCTAAAATCCTCAGAAATAAACCCTCTAACATAATTACAAAGATTAAATTTTAAAAACCCTTCCAAAAAAATCTCATAATCAGATTGCTCATATTTAAAATCAGACCCACCTGTAAAAAATTCATCAATATTTTGATCTAATAAGTACCTGCTCATAAACGAAGAATAAGACCATTTATCATAATTAACAGAAGAATGCAAAAGACTCTTATATTCTCCGCTTACATTAGGTTTAATTAATTTATGATATATAAGCCTTGCATTAATAAAAGCAAGTTTAGATAAAATAGAATTAGAAATAACTTTTTGAGCATTAGAATAAAGCTTATAAAGATTGTCATAGTCTTCAAGCTGAATTGATTCTAAAATATAATCTTCTAAAATCTTAATAAAAGTAGAATTTTTTTTATCGCCCTTAGTATAAAACTTGGCTACACTTTCGGCAAAATAATCTCTTGCGCTCTTAGTAAAAATTAAATTACTAAAAGCCGTATTAAGCAAAGCAAGCCTGTTAATCTCATTATTAAGATTTAAACCTTCAAGATATTCTTTTAAAAGAAGAAGCCCTAAATTATTTTTTTCCCTAAGATTTAGAATACCTAAATAATAATTCTTATATTTGCTCCTTATTTTACTAAAAAATGTTAAAGCATTTGAGACTTTACCAGAACTAATAAAAGCCTTATAAGCATCGCTTAATACAATATTGTTGTCATAATAGTCATTTAAACCATTTTTATTTAATATATTTATTGCACTATTAAAATTACCATTTGCCACTTCATACTTAAATCTAACAAGATTTAAAAAATTTGCACCAAAGTACTTAGACTTATTTTCAATAATAAAGTAATCATAAGCTCTTACATGTAAATAATTTGCAGGTAAATTCTCAAAAAGCTTATTAAAATAAATTTTTGACTCACTTACATTAGAAAGATTAAGATAAAGAGCTGCTTTTAACAAAATATTTTCATTTTCCTGATAATCAGGAAATTTCATCTTATCAAGCTTATTTAAAAGACTAAGTGCCTTATCGTTTTTCTTTTGCCAATAAAGACTTTTAAAGTAACCTAGTATAATAAATTTATTATTTTCGTATTTTTTATAAAGCCTCTCTCCAATCAATTCAGATGCAAAATATTCTTTTATTGAGTTAAAATATTCAATAAGCTTAATTCCAGCAAACTGGGATGCAATACTATCCCCATTAGCTATGGCCTTTTTCATATACTCTACAAATTTCTCTTCAAATCCTATTTTTTTAAACAAATAAGCAACATATATATAAGAACTTGGATCTATATTAAAATGCTTATCAAAATTTTTTTTTGAATAATCAAAATTCCATAACCAATTCAAATTATTTAAATCAAACTCTTTTGAATGCGCCCTAATAAAATCACTACCTGAATTTTCTTTTTTTGCAAAGCAAGAAACTAAACTTAAAAATAAAAAAAGAAAATTTTGTAATACACAAGAACTTCTATTAAACATATTGATCTTTTTCAAATCTCTCAATTCTCTTTTTACCATATTCAAAGTAATATGAAACAAAATCTCTAGGCTTTAAAATTTTTGAAAAAACTAAAAACAAAGAAAAAAATATCAAAAGAAAAAGAGAAATAAGACTTAAATACAGCATAGGAGAATGAACCACTCCTTCACTTGAATTTAATTTAAAATTGTTTTTCACCACATCATTCTCAAAATCTTCCCTAAGATCTAATTCAACATCTTCATCTGAAGTATCTATTAAATCTTTGTCAATATCTGCAATAATGTCTTCAACGCTTAAATCACGCAAATCTTCTTCTAAAGAAGATTCTTCTAATTTTTGAAGATCAAAATTATTAAGATTTAAAGACTCTTCATCAATATACTCAATTTTTTTATTTTCTAAATTAAGCTCTTTAGAATCAACATAGCTATCATCATTATCATCGAAACTTTCAAAATCTGAATTATTTGTCTCAATTTTTTGATCTTCTTCGGTTTTTAGATCTAAAGAATTAATAGTAGGCAAACTTATATCAGAAACATCTTTTTTGACAAAATCATCTTTTTTTTCAAAATTTAAATCAAATTCAGAACCCAAATTTTCAACAGATAAATCATTACCAATGCCACTTTTAAAATCATTTAAAAGGTTATCCCTATTAGATCCTTTAAAATTTTGATTATAATCTATAAGACTTAAATCAAACTTCGATTTATCTTGAATCCCATCAGATTCACTATAAACATAAAGTATTTCATCTACAACTTTAAAATAAACATTGACGCTCACACTTTCCTTTTTTAAATTATCCAAGAAAAAAGAACCAACTAAAAAAGGAACCGAAAAATCTTCATATTCACTAAAATAAAAATTCAACTTAATGCTGGTATCACCCGCAACTTTGCCCAATATTATTTTCTTAACAGAATTATCATCTAAATTTAAAACTGAATAATACTCATTGTTAGATAATTTTATCGCCAAAAACCCTTTCAAAAATTATAACCTCTTTGCTTTGTTAATTTTATTAAAACCAAACTTATATAACAATTATAGTTATCATTATTATTATAACTATAATATAATATAAATAATATGATATTCAACTTACAAATTACTTTTATTTCAAGTAAATAACTTTTATTAAAAGTAACTATGATGATGTAAATTAATGGGATATTTTAAATTTAGGAGCAATACGAGTGTTGTCACTATTTATAGTAATCTCTTCGTTGATAGTATTTATTTTAGTATTTTTATTTTTTAAAATAGCACTAAAACTTACAATAGACAAAAATAGAGGGAAAATCAAAAAAGATGACGAGAGAACACGAAAATTAATCGAAAGAGCAATTTCTATATTAAAAACAAATCCAAATGAAACAGGCGCCCTTGAAATTTTAAATAATTACTACTATAAAAATAAAGACCATGAAAATGGTATAAAATATGCAAAAAAACTATGTCAATTAATAGAAGACAACCCAATAAGCCAAGAAATAAACACATTTAAAGCTTTTTTAAGCTATGGATTTTATAATCTTAAAAGAAATTTTAACAGGGAAGCCTTAGAATTTTTAAAAAAAGCTTATCTGATAAAAAAAACAGATGAGGATGCAAATTATTATCTTGGTATAGCATTCTTAAAAAACGAAATGTACAAAGAAGCTTTATACTATCTTAAAAAAGTCTACAAGTTTAATAAAAATAATAAAGATGTCCTAAAACACCTGGGAATAACTTTATTTAATCTAGAAAGCTATAGAAAAGCTGCTGGAATATTTAATAATATAAAAAAATACATACAAGGCGACATTGAAGCTCTTTTGGCATATGCTAAGTCTTTGTCAAAAATGAATCAAGACAATCTAGCACTAGAGATTGCTAACAAAATAAAACAAAAAGACGGAATGATTTATGAGGCTTTGTTGATTACAACTGAGATTCATTCAAAAAATAAAGAATTAGAAAAATTAGAACAAAATATTAAAGAAATAATAAAAGTAAAACCTGATTTACCTAAAAAAATTTTCCTTGAATTATTTTATAATCTTGGAGAACTCCAAATCTCTGTTGAAAATTATCAAAAAGCTACAGAAGCTTTTACCAAAGTTGAAGAGATTGATCCAAATTACAAAAATATTAAAGAAAAATTAGAATTCAGTAAAAGGTTAAACGAAAACATAGCCCTAAGAATATATTTGCGCAGCTCAAAAGAAAATTTTGAAAAAATAGCAAATGAAATTATTTTAAAACTATATTTAAATAAATTTCAAATAAGAGATTCTAAAATAAATGAAATAACATCACAATTTATTGATATAAACTTCCACTTAGCTAACAATCAGTGGGAAGAAAATTTAATAGTACGCTTTGTAAGAACTGAACAAGATACTTTTGGTGAATTATTCTTAAAAGATTTCATTTCAAAAATAAAAGAAAATAAAATAAAAGGACTCTGTATTGCTCCATCAAAATTCTCTTTAAAGGCTAAACAAATGATTGAAGGAAGGCTTATTGATCTAATAGAAGGCAAAAAGCTAACTCAAATACTTAAAAAAATTAACATATCCAAATACACATGAAAAACATTATCTTAAATATTTCATAGGATTTTCAGTTTTGCCATTCTTAAAAATGGTAAAATGCAAATGATTGCCCGTACTATAGCCAGTACTTCCCATATAACCTATTACCGCTCCCCTTGAAACTTTTTTCCCAACCTTGACAGCAAAAGAATTCAAATGCGCATATAAAGTTTGAAATCCGTTGCTGTGAGAAATAACAATATATTTTCCATACCCCCCCGCATTAAATCCCACAGTTACAACAATACCTTCTCTTGAGGCTTTAATAGGGGTATTAGCTAAATTTGCAATATCTATTCCATTGTGAAAACTAATAACTCCTGTAAACGGATCCGGTCGATAACCATATCCTGAAGTAATAATACCCTGCACAGGATAAATAAAAGTCTCTCCTAAAACCTCTTTTAAAAAATCTTTGGGCAATCTTCCTCCAGGAATAAACAATTTTTGCCCCAAAAATAAAACTTCATTATCAAGGTTATTAGAATCTAAAATATCAACCTTGGGGACATTATAAGCACTAGCTATAGATGAAATAGAGTCATTTTTTTTAACAACATAAACAATTCCTTTCATATTGGGAACTTTAATAATTGAATTTGGCTTAATACTTCTTACATCTTTAATTTCATTAAAAGAAATTAAAGTTTCACTGGTTATTTGATATCTAGCTGCAACATGTGAGAGCGTTTCTCCAGGCTTAATTTTATGATCAAATACCTTTAATACAAAATTTTTTTTAAATCCAGGAACATTTGTAGAAACATTGAATTCAGGTAAATAACTACTAATTTGCGCTATATCTTGGTCGCTATAATATAAAAATGTATCAATAAAATAATCTTTGGGCAAAGCAAGCCTATTTAAAAAAACATACGAATTGTAATAAGAAAAAATGTTAATATAAAATGTTAATATAAAAATAAAGATTATTGCATTAAGCTTAAAAACAAGCTTATAATCGAATTTTACACTAAAGATATCAAAAACTTTTTCTCTCAAGCTCCTATAATAATATTTATATTCATAATGATTAATATTTTGTATTTTAAACTTATAGAAAAATAAAGAAACTTTTTTTAAAAAATTGATTTTTTTTTTAAAGAAGTTCTTAAAGTTGAAAACTTTTTTTCTTCTTTTGCCAATATTAGAAATATTGGCAAAATCTTTTAATTCAAAATTAACATTCTTTTTACTATTAAATAAAAAATTTTTTTTACGTTTTTCTACCCTTTGCTTTTTTTTTGGTATAATCATAACATGCTATTTCATTATACAATAGAAAATTGCATTTGAATGAAAGCATCTTTTAAAAGTTATGAGAATATTTAAAGCTCGCAAATATGAACTAATGTCAATTTTAGCCGCCTGCTTATTTTTAATAACCTTAATAAAGTTATTCTTATCATTTTACATAGTAAAAGGCGAATCAATGACCCCAACAATATTGGAAAAAAATTGGATTGTAAATCACAAATTTGCATATGGACTTAGACTTAAAAATCGCCAAAAATACCTTTTATTATGGAAAACCCCCCAAAAAAATGAAATGGTGCTTATTAAAGATCCTATAACAAACAAAATTGCCATTAAAAAAATTTTTGCAATTCCGGGAGAGAAATTTAAACAAATAGAAAAAAATAAAATATGCATAAATGACTTAAACTTTAAAATAGATGAAAATATTTTAAAAAAAAATGCTAAAAAAATTCCTAATGACCACTATTTAGTCATAGGAGAGAACAAACAGACTTCATTAGACTCAAGAGATTACGGATTTATAAAAATTGACAACATATTGGGAAAAATAATTTATTACTTTTAAAAAATATATTTATTTCTTCAAACATTTAATCAATAATACTTGTAAAAGTGCTTGAAAGACTTTCTTTTACTACATTGTCAGATGAACTTGTAATCTTTATTTCAATAAAATTAGAAGAATTAGTCTCTAAATCCTTAGCATTAACACTCAAAATACCACTTTCATTTAAAGTAAAAAGCACCTCTATTTTAGGAATCCCTTTTAAAGCTTTTTGAATATTGCCAAAGGAAAACCTACCTATAGAATAATTCAAAGAGGCTTTTTTATATTCACCTTGGAGTATGTGAATCTCAATTTCATCTTGATAATCATTGGTAGTTGTAAATAGTTTACTCCTAGAAATTGGTAAAGCAGCATTTCTCTCTATTAAAGTAAAAAATTCATTATCCCTTATTTCAAGTCCAAGAGAATAAGGAGTTACATCCTTAAACTTGATAACAGAGTCATTTCTAGAAAGACTACAAGCATGAATACCTGCGCCAATAGCTACAACTTCATCTTGATTTAAAGCATCTAAAATTGAAACAGAGGGAAAGGTTTCCTTTAAAACTTTTTTAATCAAGGGAATCCTTGTTGAACCACCAGAAAGTATGATTTTTGAAACACTATCAATATCAGCTCCAGAATCGGCAATACATTCCATAGACAACTGAACAGTTTTGTTAACATATTCACTTATCATTAAATTAAATTCATCCCTTTTAAGATTATAATTTAAATGCTTGCCATCAAGGAAAAGCAAAGTAATGTCAACCTCTTCCATAACGGATAAATTTTTTTTACCCTCTTCAATTCGTTCTCTTAACTGTTCTATAAGAAAAATATCTTCTAGATTAAAATCGGGGTATTTATTTTTGAAACTATCTAAAACATGCTTTTCAATTATTTTATTAAAGTCATTACCTCCAAGTCGACTTTGCCCTTTAACCGAAAGAACGGTATAGGTGTCACCTTGTTTTTCCATAAGAGTTACATCAAAAGTTCCGCCCCCAAGATCATAAATAAGAAAAATTCCATCAATCTGTCTTTCAAAGGCATAAGCAATAGCAGCTGCGGTTGGTTCATTAAGTATGGCCTTACAATTCAAACCAGCAATGTTTGCAGCCTCAACAACGCCTCTTCTTTGAATCTCGGAAAAATATGCAGGAACTGTTATTACAGCATTTTCAATCTCTTCATCTAAAAATTTTTCAGCGTTCTTTTTAACATTAGATAGCAAATGTGCTGAAATATTTTCTGCTCTATAAAATTCACCATCTACTTTATAAAAATTATCAGAACCTATGTTGGTCTTAAAATCATAAAATGTTTTTTGAGGATTAACTAATATTTGATTTTTAGCAGCACTCCCAACAAGAACATCCTTATCGGAGAAAGAAACAATAGAAGGGGTCATTCGCTCACCCCTTTCATTTAATATTATCTTAGAGCTAACATCAAAATACGATGCTACAGTATTTGTGGTTCCAAGATCAATACCTATCCATTTTTTCATGAATACCTCCCCTATGTATTGAAATAATTAACTCAACCTCACCTAGATCTAACTTAAACTTTTTAGCAATAGCCTCAAAAGACATACCTTGTTCATGAAGTAAAATAATCTGATTGCGAACGTTATAACTTTCTTTTATTATATTTTTTTCAATAGTAGGCATAGAATAATCCAGATTGCTTTTATAAATTCCGTCACTTTTCGATCCAAAACTAGAAGAACTATTCCCAGGAATAGAAGTGTTGTTAAACCCTAATAACCTCTGGTCAAGAATTTCAATTCTCTCGTCAACCTCTTTAATGATTCTATTTAAACTTTCAATTTTTATTTCAATAATATTTATATTCCTATCCGTAGCTTGATTAATTTCAATAATTGTCTTATCTACCTCACTTTTAAACTTTTTAAGTATGCTATTAGATTTTATTTTCAAATTAATATACACATGAAAATATATAAAAATAAATATAATTAAAATAAGATAAAAAACAATAAACATATAAAAGCCCTAAAACATTTTATCTCTTAATATTAACATTTTTACCAATTTTAGGATCTTCAAATTTATCAGAATATAAACCAAGCATTACCTTCTCTTCATTTTTATTTTTTTTAACTGGAAACGAAAGCAAATAATTATCCTCAACTTTACTAATTGCACATACATTGCTAACCTCAGAATCAGTATGACAATCTCTTAAAAATCTAAATCTAGCATTTTGATTAATTTTTAATCTTTTGCGCTTTTCACTTTCACTTAAAAATTGTCTAGCTTTAAAAGATCCAACAACGGACATTTTAAAAACTTCAAATGTATCCATATACAAATCCTTATATTAAAGATCATTCAACTAGACTTAAAAGGAATATAGGTCATAACTTTAATATAATTATCATCCTCTACAAAAGTAACATTGTTGTAATCTTTTGAAAGCTCATAAAAAGCATTCTTAATATAAAGCTTAACACCTGAACAAGCTATATTTTCAACAGAAACTTTACCCTCTATCTTAGTATTTTCAAGCTCATTTTGCAAATCAATTCGCTTAGCCTCTATCATTTTTATTTCCATTCTAAGAATTTTACTCTCATTAACAAATTCATTGTAACTATCAATCTTTAGGGATTTTTCTGACTTATCTGTAATAAGCACAATATTCTTTTTTAAAGCAACAACATCTTTAGTTAAAACTTCTAATCGCTTTTCAATCTTTTCAAGATGGCCAGTAAACCTATTTAGTAAATCTTTAATTTCAGGATCATAGCCAACATCAATGCAAGTTTCACAACTTCTATCAGAGCCTATAGAATAAGCCCTAACCTCTTCTTTGGCATAAACATTAGAACCAACTATTTTTGATTTTTTACCGATACAAAGAACTCTCTTCTTAGAAGAAACTGAAGAATTCACAATGCCTCTTAAAACTTCAACTTCACCACCACAATTTAAAGTAACATTTTCTAAAAACTTAGCCCTAACATTACCCCGAGCATAAATTTTAGAATCACCTTTACCATTCACACCGCTATGAAAAATAATAGACCCATCCGTTTTTAAATTACACCGACCCACTAATCCTTTCACTTCTATTCCACTTTTGGCCATAATATTGTATCCATCTAAAACATTGCCTTGTACAAGAACCATTCCATTATTTACTATATCACCAGTAGCAGGGCCAACATCACCTTTGACCAAATAAATATTATGAACAGATATTACACCATCTGAAACAAACATATATCCATTACATTTTGAGCGAATTTTATAACCATCTCTAAAGGTATTTTCACCCAAAACAAAATTAATATCCTGTCCACTCTCTGATTTTAACACTTTACCAAAAACAGTATAGCCATCTACACCTTTGCCAAAAGGAATAATTCTAGCCAACTCCTCACCTTCAACAACATTTCTAAATCCTATGCTTGAAACCTCATACTCACCAAGCCTATTATTTTCATCAACAATAAAATCAATATAAGAATCCTTGCCCCTTACTGGCTCTAACCCTTTTGCAAGTTCAATAGGCTCACCATAAACAGGATAATCCACAAATCTTGCTACTTTATCCTTAAGTATTGCAATATCTATTACTCCATATTTTCTAAGAATATTGAAAACATCTTGTGCAAAAATTTCAGCCCCATTAATTCCGGGCGCGGTAAATTCAATGGTAACTGACATTGAATTTTCTGATATTTGAACCATCATTGTAACGTTTTCAGAAGGATCAGATTCAAAATCAGCAATTTTTTCATAATATCCACTAGCATTCTCAACTATGCCCTTTACAATGTCTTTATTGAAATTTTCAATATTACTATGTAATTCTAATTTGGAAATAACATCTTGATACTTAATAGGAATTCCTTGTCCTTTTGGTGAGACAACCTTTAGAAATACACCCTTTGAAGATTTCCTGATAAAAAATTCACCATCTGATGAAATTACCTCTTTTTCTCCTGAATCATTTTTTGAATCAAGAGACACTTTAGGCTTGCTAGAAGAATTCCTATAGGCAACTATTTTCCATTTTCTCTTCCCATATCCTAATATACCATTACTACCTTTTAACAAAATCTCATAGTCTAATTCTTTATAAGGCACAGAAAGCTCTAAAGAAGCATCATTTAAGGCTTCTTCAAGAGTATCTGCTTCTATTTCCATCAAATCAATATGACTTTCTCTTTCCAAATAAGATCGCATCTTATCACAAAGTTCAGAAAAATTTATGGCCCTGTCATTCATACTTATTCCTTCTTGCTCATTAAAGTTTTAATAGCATCTGCAACAACTTTTGGATCATTGTCCTCAATAAATGACATTTTTTTATTTTTGTCATTTCTCCTACTCATGTCTTCAGTCTCAAATTTATACTTTTTGACCTCTTCTATAAAATCAACAATACCATCATTATTTTGAGAGCTCTCATAAAAAGAATTTTTATTTTGAAAATCAAGATTCTCGTTAAAATCTTTATCACCCTTCTTATCATCTTGAAGCTTATTTTCCATATTGCCAGACAATTCTGCTAAAAAAAGATTCGATAAATATTTCTTATAGATAAACTCAATTAAAAGACCAATAACAAAAAAAAATACAAACTGCAAAAAAGATCTCATTAAGATTGTAAAAAATGATAAACCACAAAACAAGCCCAAAAGTGCTGAAATAAACAGTGCTGACACACTAGCTAATAAAATATACTTTAATTCCCTACTTACAAACATAATGTCTTATTCCACACCAAAAAATCTTAATATAAAACCTATAACCCCTCTTCTTTTTCTGTTATCTAGAGAAACCTCCTCAAGGGTGGCAACAATAGAATCAAGACAATAGCTAGCCTTGCTATTTGGATTTACCAAAACAAAAGGCTTTTGCTTAAAAACAGAGCTTCTAATGTTTTGATCCTCATAAATATGACCCAAATAATCAATATTTAAATTTAAAAATTGCCCCGAAATATCTATAACCTTTTTAGCAACTCCCTTAGCCTCACTAACATTAGCTACTCTATTAACAATAAGTCTTAAATTTTTTAAATTCTCCATCTTATAAGACAAAACCTTTATTATTCCATAAGCATCGGTAATCGAAGTAGGCTCTGGAGTAGTAACAATAACAACATCATCACTAGAAAGCAAAAACGAAATAACTTGCCTTGAAATTCCAGCACTAGTATCTATCACAACTATATCATATTCGTATATTTTTAATAATTCTTTTATAAATTTATTAACATCAACATCAGAGAGATCTAAAAGCTCCATTGTACCAGAAGCACCGGCTAAAAGATCAATATTGTACTCTGTTTTTGTTATTACTTCTCTGATATCACGACTTTGAGCAATCATATGATATATACTATACTTGGGAATAACTCCAAGCAAAATATTGACATTGGCCATTCCAATGTCAGCATCAAGTATTAATACTTTTTTGCCAAGCTCAGAATATTTAAGAGCAAGCCCAATTGCAATATTGCTTTTACCAACACCGCCTTTGCCACTACTAACAGCAATAAATCTTGTTTTACTGTTTTGAACTTTCTCATCAACTGAAAAATTAAATTTACCATTTAATCTCATCATATCTCTTAAACTTTGAGCTTGATCTTCCATTATAACTTTCCTTAATAATAAGATTTACTTTTTATCTTCTTAATAAACTCTGAATCATCGCTTATTCTGTAGCCATTTATTCTTCTAATAAAAGTAAGTGGTTCTGCAACACTGATATTATGAGGAACAATTTGCCCATCCGTAACATAAGAAACTACTTTTTTCATTTCATAAATCAAACTTATCAAATTTCCAACACAAGTGGTTTCATCCACTTTGGTAAAAATCACGGTTTTATAATTAAAAGGAGAAAATTGGTGAAATATTTCTTTGACATCTGATGTTTTCGTGGTAGAACTCACAGCCAAATGAAATTCGGCATCCCTTCCACAAGCATTAAGAAGTTCTTTCATCTCAGCAAGCTTCATGAAATCTTTAGGACTTTTTCCAATTGTATCAACAAGTATAAGATCAAAATCCTTTGAATCAGTAATTTCATCTTTTAAATCTTTAAAAGACTCAATTGCTCTAACCGGAATGCCCATAATATCACCATAAGTTTGAATTTGTTTTTTAGCTCCAATACGATAATTATCAATAGTAATAATTTTAATATTTAAATTCTTAGATTCTCCATTAATACCGTAAATTGCTGCAAGTTTTGCAATTGTAGTTGTCTTTCCAACGCCTGTTGGACCAACTAAAATAAAAACCCTTTTCTTAAGATCATCAATAATAGATCCTGAACATTTAATTGTCTTTGCAATATATAAAACAACTTCCTCTCTAACCCTCTCATAATCATCAAGATCTGACAAACTAAATTCTCTCTTAATAAACTCATTAATGTCTTTAATATAGCTTTCAGAAAAATCATTTTCTCTTAAAATGTCTTCAATTTTTGTAATTGTTGGATGATTAATATTTTCTTTTTTATGAGCAAGTTCTGTTTTAAGAGACTTAACTTCTTTAAGCACATCTTCAATTGAAGAATTTTCTTCTCTTTTAATGCTTTGAAGAATCTTTCGCTTTTCATCTTCAACATTAATCTGTTGATTACCAATGTCATATCTAACATAACCTGAAACTTCAACCCAATCTTTGCTAAACAAACCTAAAATCCCTCCATGAGGAACGGTTTTATAAGTCATAACCCTAGCATTCTTACCATATTTTTTCTTAATTATTTCTATGACTTCATTATAAGTTGGACCTTTTTCTGTAAAATATTGAACCATATATTATTCTTCAACCTCTACTGTTTTAAGAACATTAACTTTAATATTTTGGGGAACCTCTAAAACAGACATAACAACAAGATCTGGAATCTCTCTGCTTGTTATCACTTTTATTATAGGTCTTGACGATTCGCTTGAGAGAACAACCGGATAAAACCCTTCTGCTTGAACCTCGTTTACAATTTTGAAAAGTTCATAAATAAATTTAGTTTTCAAATTAGGATCAATCGAGCTTATAAGATCATGATTGGATTCTACACGAGAATCAATTATTATTTGCTCAAAAACAGGATTTAAAGTTATTACATTAAGCTCAGAATTTAAATCTAAATACCCACTAGCTATTTGCCTTCCAACTGATTGCCTACATTTTTCAATCAAGAAAAATATATCCTTAGTAATACTTGTGAAATCTGCAATTGTTTCAAAAATTGTAACCAAATTGCGAATTGAAACTTGTTCTTTTAAAAGCCCTTGTAAAACTCTTTGAATCTCACCAACTGAAAAATTCTTAAGGACCTCTTCAACAATAGCTCCATAATCTTTTTTAAAAACATCAAGAGTATTTTGAACATCTTGACGAGTCAAAATTTCGTAAGAATGTCTTTTAATAAGCTCTGTCATATGAGTAGCAATAATCGAAGGGGGATCTACAACAGTATATCCTAATTTTTCAGCAGTTTCTCGTCCATCATCATTTACCCAAAGAGAAGGAAGCCCAAATGAGGGGTCTTTAACAAGATCTCCATCTATTCCAGAATCAACTCCAACATTTATCACCAAAAATTTGCCAAGCTTAATCTCTCCTCGCCCAACCTCAACTCCTCTTAGCTTAAAAGAATAAGCATTGGGCTCAAGCCGCATATTATCAACTATTCTAATCTTGGGCACAACTATTCCAAATTCAAATGCAATCTCACGCCTTATCTTAACAATACGATCAAGCAATTCAGAGGTTTTTGTATCATCAACTATTGGAACAAGATTATATCCAATCTCAAGAGCTAGTGAATCAAGAGGAACAACAGGAGAAACATCTTTGTCTGAATAAATTGACGCTTGCTCTTCTTCAAGTTTCATTTTTTTATTTATTTCTTCTTTATGTCTTATTCCTGAAAGAGAATAAGCTAAAAATGCAATTAATAAACTTAAAAAAATAAGAATTAAAGTTGGAAATCCAGGAAGAAAAGCTAAAAAAAACAAAAACCCAGAAACAATCCAATAAATTCCTAAATGATTTGTAAATTGCTCAAAAATCTCGCCACCAAAACTATTTTTTGAAATCGACCTAGTAACAATCAAGCCTGTAGCTGTTGAAATTAAAAGAGAAGGCAATTGAGACACAAGTCCATCACCAACTGTTAATGAAACATAATTATTAAGGGCTTCGTTAAAGTTAAGACCTTGCAAAGTTATCCCCACCAATAAACCACCAAGAATATTTATAAGAGTTATTAAAAATCCAACCTTAACGTTTCCTGATACAAATTTAGAAGCTCCATCCATTGCACCATAAAAATTTACTTCTGATTGTAAATCGTTTTTTTGCCTTGTAGCCTCTTCTTCTGTCAAATTTCCAGAACTGTAGGCAGAATCAATGGCCATTTGCTTGCCAGGAAGCGCATCAAGAGCAAACCGAGCTGCAACTTCAGCTACCCTTGTTGCTCCTTTGGTAATTACAATAAATTGAACAGCAATGATTATTATAAATATTATAAATCCAATAACAAGTCCTTGAATTCCAGAACTACCTACAACAAATGTCCCAAATGTTCTTATCATTTGCCCATCAAAATTTATACCTTTAGTTAAAATTAATCTAGTAGAAGAAATATTAAGAACAAGTCCAAAAATAGTCATTACAAGCAGCAATGTGGGAAAAACAGAGAAATCTAGAGATCTCTTAGAATAAAGAACAATTAAAATAATTAAAAGGCTTATTACCAAATTAACCGTAATCAAAACATCTAAAATAAGCGCAGGAAGAGGCAAGATAAATCCAGCAACAACAAATATCAAACCGACTGAAATTATTAAATCAGACTTATTATTAAGCCCCAAATACCCTAATATAGAATTTTTTCTAGCATCCAACAATAGAACCTCTAATTAAACTTTTTAGTAATAGAATATACTCTCACAAGAATTTTTGAAACAACCTCCCAATATTCTCTTGGAATCTCTTCATTAACCCTAACATTAGCATAAAGAGCTCTTGCAAGCAGCTTATTTTCCATTAAAGGGACATTATTTTCTCTTGCAATTTTTTTAATTGTGATAGCTATTTCATCTTGACCTTTTGCAAGCACCCTTGGAGCTAACATTGTTTTGCTATCCCACTTAATAGCAACTGCAAAATGTTCTGGATTTGTAATTACTACATCTGCTTGAGGAATAGCTACTCTTAAATTGGTACTTAAAATAACCCTCATTCTCTCTTTCATTCTAGATCGAAGTAAGGGATCACCTTCCATTTCTTTTCTTTCCTGCTTTACCTCTTCTTTTGTCATTTTCAAGCTCTCAATATACTGAGATCTTTGAAATAAATAATCAAACACCCCTACAATTGCCAAAAACATTACTGAGAAAAAACATATCTTATAGGCAAGCATCAACACAATAGAAATCCCAGACTGAAGCGTATACTCCGAAAGCTTAGAAATTTTGCCTATATTGTTTTCTATAATAAAATAATATATCAAGCATATTATAACAACTTTTAACAAACTTTTAAACAAATTGAAAAAAGCCCCTGCTGAAAAAAAAGAATTTTTTGCCCACCTGGAAAAATTAAAACTAATTTTATCCCACCTTGGCTCCAAAGATTTAAAAGTAATAAAAAAGCCCACTTGAATAATATTAACAAAAAAATTAACAGCTAAGGATGCAAAAAAAAACAAAACGACATACCCTATGATAGATCTAATATATGCAAAACCCATAGCATAAACACTCATACGCATAACTTCAGGAAGCTTGCTAGTCTGTTCTTTAAAAACAGCTACTAAATCTAAAGCAAAATAAGAAAGCATGAAAAAAAACAATGCAAATAACAACAAAAGACTAACAGCGGTATTAATTTCAGTAGACTTTAATACACGCCCTTCTTCTCTTGCTTTTTGCTTTTTCTGGTCAGTAGGTAATTCGGTTCTTCCCTCATCATCTGCAGAAAAAAAATCAAGAGGAATATACCAACTTTTAATCAAAAATTCATCTTTTATCATTATTTTAAAACTCTATAAAACAATTTTAAAAAACTAGCAAGAGAATCTAAAGAAAGTTCAATTACTCTTTTTGAAGACATTGCTAAGCTTGGAAATCCAATATACAAAATTAACAACCCTAAAAATAGAGAGGTTGAAAAACTAATTATTAATAAATTAATCTGAGGCGATGCCTTTGAAAGTATTCCCAACACTAGATAAAAAAGTAAAAGCAAAGACAATATTGGAAACGAAATTAATAAAGCTTTTTCAAAAAGAAATCCAAAAGACATAAGCAAAAGCTTGACAAATTCTGAATTTCTCATATTGACCAAATGCTCAACCCTAATGTTTAAAACAGAATCATGTATGCCAATAACAAAAAAACGAAGTAAAAAATCGCTTGATAAGAACAAAAGCAAAAACAAATAAGCAAAAATTTGTGAAATAATCATGCTATCTTCTTCTGAAAAAACATCAAAAATATTTGCATAAGCAAGCCCAATTTGATTAGAAAAGAAAAATCCAACTAAATGAAAAACACTAAAAATTATATTAACGAAAAATGCCTGAATAAGGCCTAAAATAGCTTCTCCTAATAAAATTAACGTAAAAGAAAGTATATTATCTAAAGGATAAATAATTTTAATCTTTTCAACAATAATTACAGAGAGAATCAAAGAAAAGAAAAAATTAAAATATCCAATTTTTATTGTTGAAAAAAATGGAGAATATTTTAAAAACATAAAAATTCTAACCAATACAGGTAAAATTGTAAAAGATTTTAAAACTAAAAAACTCAAATTCAAAATTTCATCCAAATGGCACAATTAGTCATAAATTAAACATTTTGCAATTGACTAAAAATCATATAGGTAAACTGCATAAGCTTATTTAAAATCCAAGGACCAAAAATCACAATAGTTAAAAGTATAACAATAATTTTTGGAATAAAACTTAAAGTTTGATCTTGAATTGAAGTAATAGCCTGAAAAATTGAAATCAAAAGACCAACTATAAGAGCTATAACTAACATTGGAGCTGATAAAATAATAATATTTTCAATAGAAATTCTAATTAAATAAAGAATGTGTCCTGCAGTCATATATAACCTTACATAAAACTTTTAATAAGACCACTAGTAATTAAAGTCCAGCCATCTACCATTACAAAAAGAATAAGCTTAAAAGGTAAAGATATCATTACAGGAGGCAACATTATCATACCCATAGCCATTAAAACAGAAGCAACAATAATATCTAAAACTATAAAAGGCAAAAATATTAAAATTCCCATCTTGAAAGCCACTTTAAGCTCATGCAAAATGAAAGCTGCAATTAAAACATGTGTTGGCACTTCGCTAAAATTTTTTGGTCGATCATAATTACTCATACTCATAAATAATCTAATCTCTTCATGACGCCCATCAGACATCTGCTTATACATAAAAATTCTAAGAGGAGCAATTCCTTTGTTATAAAATTCATTAAAATTTATTTTTGACTCTTTAAGAGGTAAATAAGCTTGTTCATATATAGAATTAAAGGTTGGCCACATGGTAAAAATGGTTAAAAATAAAGCTAATCCCATTACTATCTGAGTAGGAGGAGATTGTTGAAGAGATAAAGCACGCCTAATAAAATCCAAAACTATAGATATTCGCAAAAACGAAGTCATTAAAACTAAAAATGCTGGAGAAAGAGTAATAATGGTTAATAGAATTAAAAGCTGTAAAGAAAAAGCTATCTCTGGGCCACCAATATTTTCAAAATTTAAAAACGGAAAATTAAGACCATTAGTGGTCTGTAAAGATTTTGTTTGAGCAAAAGATAAACTTGTTACACTAAAAAATAAAAAAAAAATAAAACACTTTCTCAAAATAAACCCTCTAAAATTTTCTTAATCTATCTTGTTTATCCTTAAGTGAAGTCTCAATTTTCTTCTCAAGTTTAACATAATCATTACTAGAAAAAGGAACCTCTTCTTTTTTGAGCAACATTTTCTTAAAGATTGATTTAAAAGAATCTTTCTTATCAGAATCATTAATTTTGCTAAGCCTAAGCTTTAAATCTTCCAGCTCTTCTTTGGATTTAATCTCTTTAAGCAAGGTAGAAGAATTACTAGAAACTAACAATATATAAACATTGTCTAATATGTTTATAATTCTTATTGAATTTTTAACATCTATTTCGTAAAAAAGAAGCTCCTTAACTAAATTGGAATTTTGTTCATATTTGCCTTTTTTAGAATTAAAAATCATCTTCTTGAATAAGAAAAAGATAAAAAAAGCAATAAGTAAAAATAAAACTATCTTAACCAAATCTAAAACATTAAAAAGAGAGACTGGCTGAGTAATACTTTTATTAGTAAGATTTGCCTTATCTTCTTCAAAGATTGGCAAGCTAGATTCATTTTCTAAATCAACAGATACTAAATTTACCTGCTCTTGCGAATTAGCATATGTAAAAAAATTAGAAAACGTTAAAAAAACTAAAAATAAAAATTTATTATTCATTTTTAGTTTTAATTATCTCAGTAATTCTAACTCCAAAATTTTCATCAATTACAACTACTTCTCCCCTGGCAACTATTTTACCGTTTACTAAAATATCTACAGGCTCACCGGCAAGTTTATCAAGAGTAATAATTGTCCCCTCAGACATGCCAAGTATATCCTTTATTTTGCGCTCTGTTCTTCCAAGCTCTACAGTAAGCTGCATAGAAACATCCATTAAAAGCCCAAAATTACTAGGATCAACCCCTTCTGGCAAAGTATCAATTAAATCAGGAAGCTTAACTCCTTTTATTTCTGGCTTTTCTACATTATCACTTTTTTCATCTACACTCATAATTTAACCTCTTAATAATTTAAGTTATATAAAAAATTACTATCACTCAACCTCTTCTGTAAGCTCTTTTAATAAATCAAAACCTTTTATATCTCCAATTTTTTCTGTGATTTGTACTGAAACTTTATTTCCCATTAAGCCCATTCTACATTTAAACTTTTCTTTAGTGCCAACTTTTAAAGTTAAATCTTTATTTATTAAAGAAGATTCAAGATTTAAAACATCCCCCTTGTCAAGCGATAAAATTTCTCTTACCTTAAGTTTAACTTCCCCTATTTCTGCTACCAAAGGCATCGCTGTATTTTCTAACTTTTCACGCAAAGCATCAAGATTCTCACTGGTAGTTCCAACTCCAATCAAAGAATGCCAATATCTTGTTGATAATTTTGAAACAATAGGCTCTATAGTAATATAAGGCAAACAAAAATTCATAAGCCCTTCTACTTTTCCTATTTTAACCTCAAGAGTTACTAAAATAATCATTTCTGTAGGAGGAACTATCTGGGCAAACTGTGGATTGACCTCAATATGACCAAATCTTGGCCTTAAATCAACTACTTGAGACCAAGCCTCTCTCATATTGGCAAGTATACGAATAATAACGCTTTCCATGACAGACTGCTCAATTTCTGTTAAATCTCTACTTTTATCTTTAATCGTATCTCCATCTCCCCCAAAAAGCCTATCTACTATAGCAAATGCTATGGTTGGATCAACTTCAAAAATAGCAGATCCTTTAAGTGGATCCATGTTTATTATTGCTAAAGTTGTGGGGTTGGGTATTGACCTAATAAACTCTTCATAAGTTAATTGATCAACTGAAGCCACATGAACATGAACCATTTTTCTTAAAAGAGCAGAAAGTGAGGTTGTGGTATACCTAGCAAATGCCTCATGAAAACTTGAAACTGTTCTAACCTGCTCTTTTGAAAATTTATCTGGTCTTTTAAAGTCATAAACCTTAACTTTTTGCTTTTTACCTGTAGGACTAGATATAACATTAGAAAGGGATTCGTCTAAGGATAAACTTTCAGACGAGTTGATAGACTCTAAAAGACTATCTATATCATCTTGAGATAAAGCTCCTGGATTGTTTGCCATTTAAAATTCCTTTAAATTTAAAATTCTTTTAAATTTATTACATATCAAAAATATCAATTTGGGTTAATGCTATTTCTTTTATTTCTCCATTTCTAAGAATACTATTAATTCTTGCCTTAATTTCTGCTTTTATTTGACTTTCATTCTTTATTTCCTGACCAGTCCTTTGGCTAAAATATTCTCTAATAATATCCTTTAAGCGCACTTTTTGTCTTCCAAGCTCATTAAGAATATTAACATTATTCTCTGCATACCCTAAAGCAAGCTTTACAACAAAAGTTTTTGGAGGAACATCTAAAGTGTTACCTCTAATCTCATCTATACTCTCATACCATATAAGCATAGGTGGCTTTCCTAAGTATTCATTAGAAAAAACTGGAAAATCACTAGGAGCTCCACTTTGGCTTACCACCATTTTAGATACAAAATAAGAAACAATTATCATTATTGCAACAGTAAATATTCCTATTGCAAGTATCTGTAAAATTTTTATTATAATATCAGGCAACAAACCACCTTTTCTGCTAGCATTAGAATCCCCCATATCTAAATTTTCATCGTCCTTATTAGGCATAAAAAATTCCTCCTATTAATTTCTTCTTTACAGTTAAAAAGAATTATCTACTGCTTAATTTCCTTAGGGAAACTTAAAGATGCATCCGTAGTAATTAATATATCAATTCTTCTATTATAAGCTCTACCCTCAGGGGTGTCGTCTGTTGCAATAGGCCTACTTCCGCCAAAACCAGATACTTCAAACTTATTTTCAATGCTTTTAACATTAGATTGATCCAAATAGTTCAAAATATGTTCTAGCATATTAACAGATCTAGCAACCGAAAGATCCCAATTGCTTTTCCAAGGTCCATTTACATCAGTATCAATATTGTCTGTATGCCCTTCGATTTTAAAATTATAACCTCTAGAACTTAAAGCACCAATAAAAGATGCTATTTTTTGAATAGAATCTCTATTCTCTTCAAGCTTAACATCTGCACTAGCAGAATCAAAAAATGCATCTGCTGCAAGAGATATCACAATCCCTCTTTCTTCCTGTCTAACTATAATATTTTTAGACTGAATTTTTTCAATAAATTCAATCATAGATTTATTTTTAGCAGTTTGAGATGCTTGTTTATTGCGCACAGTAGAAGGCAAAGACATAAAACTATTGCTCAAATAAGATAGTTTACTAAAATCTAAAGTTTTACCACCTTTAAAAAATCCCGCACCTGTGAAAGAAGCAGACATTATCCTTATCACATTTTCTTGAAAAATAATATCATTTAATGAAAACATTGTAACAAAAAACACAAGCAGTAAAGTAACCATGTCTCCATAAGTCAACATATAATCTGGAGATCCTTCATCACATTTTGAAGGTTTTTTAATTCGCAAAGCCATTATTCACCCCCAATGCTACTACTAAGCTGACTTCGATCTTTGGGAGTTAAAAACGTCATTAATTTTTGCTCTAAAATTCTAGGATTATCTCCAGACTGAATTGATAAAACACCCTCAATTATCATTGTCTTTGCCGCAGCTTCCTCAGAATCAATTTTTTCTAACTTAAGTTGGACAGGAGTAAACATTAAATTTGCCATTATGGTTCCATAAAGAGTTGTAATAAGAGCAACAGCCATAGAAGAACCAAGCGCAGACTTATCTTCTAGATTTCCAAGAAGAGCTACAAGCCCAATAAGGGTGCCCGTCATTCCAAAAGCTGGAGCAAGCTTTGCCCAAGTTTTAAAAAGATCTGAACCAACCTTATGTCTTTCTTGCATTTGATCAAGCTCTAAATAAAGCATAGTTCTAATTACCTCAGGATCTGCACCATCAACAACAAGCCTCATTCCTGACTTAAAAAATGGGTCATTAATTTGCTCAAGTTCATCATCAAGAGATAAAAGACCTTCTTTTCTAGCCTTTTCTGAAAGCTCTACTAATATTTTTATAATAGAAATCTTAGCATATGAATTTCTTCTAAAGAAAAATCCCAAATACGTTGGAATTTTTTTTACAGCAACAACTTCTGAAGAAGCCATAAGAGCAGAAAAAGATCCAACAACAGTAATAAAAACAGAACTTAAATCCCAAAAAACACCAAGTCCTGTAGGAGTAAATGCCATAGAAATTAAAATAGCTCCAAATCCAACTCCCCACCCAATTATACTAGCTAAATTCATAATTCAACGCTCCCATTTCCTTCTCCTAAAATTTTTTCAAAAGAAGCAACTTCTTTTCTATATAACTTAATCCTATTGACCACCTCTTCAACTTTTTCTTTTACAATTAACTTCTTACCATTCATAAGAAGAATTGTAGTATCAGGATTAGCCTCAATACTTTCAATATGATAAGGATTTAAATAATATCCATCACCATTAAGCTTAGTTACAAAAATCATATGTTTAAAAACAATCTTAGATTAATTTTTCAATCTTACAAGTTCTTGCAATAATTGATCAGAAGTAGTAATAGTTTTAGCATTTGCCTGAAATCCTCTTTGGGTCACTATCATATCTGTAAACTGCTCTGCAAGATCAACATTAGCCATTTCTAAAACACCAGATCTAATATCACCAAGTCCAGCAAGTCCAGTTTCGCCTATTCTAACTTGACCTGAATTGCTTGTTTCTACAAAATTAGTATCTCCTGATTTTGCAAGTCCTCCGGGATTCATAAAAGAAGCAAGAGCAATCTTACCAAGATCTCGTCTTATGCCATTTGAATAAATTCCAACTATAACGCCATTTTGATCAATTTCATAATTTTCCATATATCCCATGCCATATCCATCTTGAATAATAGCCTTTGTGCTACTAGAATCAGCAAACTGAGTTATTGAATCGGTGTAGCTTCCAACTGTTCCCAATTTCAAATTTACAGTTTGTTGCTCACCAACTTCACCTACATTTGCGCCCAAAACATTAAATGTTATAGGAATTTGAAGAATATCTCCTTTTTGACCTGGTTGACCATTTAAAGACGCCAATGCTCCTTCATTGTCAAACCCAAGTGTAAAATTTGAATTTTGCTCACCATTTATTAACACTGTTGCATTCCATAAATTAGGAGTATTTAAATCTTTTACAACCCTAAGTTCAAGAACACTAACATTTCCAAAACTATCATACAATGACTTATTAACAACCCAAGTTCCACGCGCAATATCTGCAGGACTTGCGCCTTCTTGAATTAAGGGCAATCTCTTATCAAGATTACAGGCAAAAGTAACGTTTTTAGTAGCTTTTGCCCCCTCTTTATCTCCAATCGGAATAATCAAATCCTCAATATCAGAGGCTGTATTAATAACCTTTTCACCTTCTAAATCTCTTGCCATCCAGCCTTGAATTCGCATTCCATTTGCAGGGTTTACAAGATGTCGATCAGAGTCCACATCAAAAGCACCGGCTCTTGTATAAAACAAATTTTTACCTTCTTTTAAAATAAAAAATCCATTGCCACTAACCCCAAGATCAGATACTTTTTGAGTACTTTGAAAAGCTCCTTGGGTGTGAATAGTATCAATTGATGCAACATTCATGCCTAATCCAACTTGCTTAGGATTAGTCCCACCACGAGCATCAGTAGGGCGAGAAGCTCCAGAAATAGACTGCGATATCATATCCTGAAAATTTACTCTTCCCTTTTTAAAACCAATTGTATTTACATTTGCAATATTGTTACCAACAACATCCATTCTTGTTTGATGATTCTGAAGACCAGAAACACCAGAATATAAAGACCTCATCATATAATTACTCCTCCAAACCTACCGATAATATGTTTTTATACACATAATAATTACCATTAACCATAACTTGAGGTATTGCGCCTGTCTTAATGTTTGTGACACGACCTTCAACAATCTCCCCATCACCATGCTGAAATTTAATTACTTTACCTAATAAATCCAAATCTTTTCTTATTCCTAAAGAAGATGAAAGTTGTTCAAATGATTTACTCATATTAGTCATTTGCTCAAGAGCCGAAAATTGCGCCATTTGAGCAATAAATTCTTTATCCTTCATTGGATTTGTAGGGTCTTGATACCTAAGCTGAGTAATGAGCAATTTTAAAAAATCATCTTTGCCAAGATTAACCTTATTAGATATATTATCAACATTAAAATCTGTTTTTTTTTTAACTTTGCTACTAATATTTAAATTAGAAACATTTTCAACACCGTTCATTTTATTCATTTAACTCCACCCTCTAAATAATTAAATTAACATTTTTATCTACATCATAAGAAAATTCAACTTCTTCTTCAATTTGAAAAAATTTACTATAACCAAAATAGGAATTTTGATCCTTAGAGTCATCTTTAAAATCTTTAGAAAAAGAATTTAAATTCTCACCCGCAAGAAAAAGATTTAAGCTAGCATTAAAACCACTCTCACCAAGCATTTTATTTAATGAATGCATATTTTGATCAAAAAGCATTTTAACATTTTGATTATCCACTACGATCTTTCCCAATAAATTATTATTTGAATCAAGGTTTAAATTAATTCGTATACTACCAAGCTCTTTGGGCTTTAAAACCAACTTAATCTCTCCTGTATTATTCGATTTTAACACAACTTTAGCTTTATCCACAATATTTTTATTAATCTTAAGATTCCATTCTGGCTTTAAACTGCTGACAAAATCAAAACTATCAACCTCTTTAGAGTTTTTTATGTTATAATTAGCAAATTCTTCAACAAAGCCTTTTAAAGAATCGTTTGATATTTCTTTAACTTTATACCTATCAACAAAATTTTGACCATCAATTGCATTTAAGCTAAACTTTGAAAAAACAAAATCATTATGATCACCATTATTCTTTTTAAAATTTTTCACATCAATGTTAATAACATTCTTTTCTTCCTTTTTATCATTCAAGCTTATATGATTATAATAATCATCAATCAAAGCAGTTAAAAAATCAAACCCCAAAAAAGAACTCAAATCATTAAAAGCCAAACAAAGTCTTTCGATTTTTTCAAAAAATTTTTCTTTGCCTAAAAAATCAAAATTAGATGATAAACTTTCTTTAATGCTATTTAAACCTTCAAAATCTAAAAAAACACTCATTCTAGCAATCAAGGATTTCAAATCGGAAACAAAAGCCTCATTTTCAAGTTTTTTTATAAAAAAGGATTTATTTAAAGGTGATTTTTTTAAATTTTTAGCAATAAGTCCATTATCTTTAAAAAAATTAAAAAAATCAAATATCATAAATTTTGCCTTAGCTAATTTTTTAGATTCAGAAGACATAATATTTAAAAAAGAAATCGAATTCTCTCTAGATTCCACTTTAGAAACATTTAAATTTAATCCTTTAATTGCATTCAAAAGATTTAATTTGTTACCATAAGCTTTACTTAAATTTAATAAACTACTCATATAAACACTACTCCAATGAACTAACAGACATTTTTCTAATCAATATAGCAGCTTTTTTAGAATCCATAAGAGATAACCAATAAGGAACAATTGATAGACGGCCTTCTTTTTTAGAAAGCTCTTCAATTTTCCGCATATAAGATATTGCAAGCTCAGGATTTAAATCCTCAAGCCGCTTAACAGCATCCTCTGGTGGCATATTCATTAAATATACAGCTGTTTGCAAAATATTTGCTTCCTCATCATTATATTTATTTATAATGTCATCTATTACCTTTTGTTTTAAATCGAGATCTTTCTGTTTTTGCTTAAGCTCAAATTCAAGCTTATTTAAGCTGTCTTCTTTTAACTTTAGATCTTCTTTAAGCTTTTCAATCTGCTGATTCTTAATATCAATAGCTTCTCTTTCCTTCACAAGTCTAGCCTCATCAAGAATTATATTAGAATTATGATCAAAGACTAGAGAAGTTTCTCCTAAAAACTTAGTTCTTACAAACTCAGGAAAATATCTTTTAGTATTATACATTCCAATAAAATCAATAAAGAATAATACAAATAAAAATAAAATAACAATTAAAAATAACAAAAAAAATGCCCTAAAAAAAAACGATAAAAAACTATTCACTTTCATTCCTCAAATTTTGGCAAACTTTATAATTTACATGCTCATCTAGCAGCAAGCTTTCTTTTTTTTCTCTATTTTTAATTATAGAATTATTTAAAGTTTTTATTAATGTTTTAATCTTTTTTTCTTCCCGATATTTATCCACATAAATATCATAACACTCGTTATAATGCTTTCTAAGCTCTTCAAGAATTTTAAAATTTTGAGTTTTTTTATAATTTAAACAGTCCATATAACCTCTTATGTAAAGATTATCAAAACTATTCAAGTTTTTTAAAAGATTAGGAATTCCATCTGAAAATTGATTTATTTTTGAAATTTTTTTATTTATACTCATTAAGTCTCTCTCGCTTAGCTTTCGAAAGTGAGTTCTAATCGTTAATATTCTATTAAGCTTTTGTTTTCTAAAGTTTAAATCATTCAAGATAATATTTCCCTTATTTTATCTTCTAAATTTTCAAAATCAAATGTTTCATTTATTCCTTGAGAAATAAAATCAATAATCTTAGGATACTTTGAAATTGCAAAATCAACATCCTTATTGGATCCTTTAAGATAAATTCCTGTTCTAATAAGATCTTCATAATCTTTATAAACAGACAATAAATTTCTAGCCTTCATTATTAATTTTTGTTTTTCTAAACTTATTATTCTATGAATAGATCTTGAAGTTGAACTTAAAATATTTATTGAAGGATAAATCCCCCTGTCAAACAAATCTCTGTCTAAAATAATATGACCATCCAAAACAGCCTTAATATTATCAGCTACAGGCTCTGTAAAATCATCCCCCTCAACAAGAACAGTATAAAATCCAGTAACACTTCCCCCATTACCATTAAAGCCTGATCTCTCAAGCAAAATTGGAATTTCAACAAAAACAGAAGGTGGATAACCTTTGGCTACCGGAGGCTCTCCTAAAGAAAGAGACATCTCTCTTTTAGCATTTGCAAACCTGGTAATAGAATCAAAAAGCAAAACCACATCTTTACCTTGCCCCCTAAAGTATTCTGCTATCATGGTAGCAACATAAGCTCCCTTATACCTTGATATGGGCGATTCATCAGAAGTTGAAACAACTAAAACACTTTTTTTTAAACGCTCTTCACCAAGTTCATGTTCAATAAACTCATTAAGCTCTCGACCTCTTTCCCCAATAAAAGCGATAACGTTTACATCTGCATTTGAATTTTTTGCAATCATGCCAAGCAAAGTAGATTTGCCAACGCCAGAACCAGAAAAAATACCAACTCTTTGCCCTTTTGCGACTGGCAAAAACCCGTCAAGAACTTTAACTCCTGTTAATATTTGCTCTTCAAAAATACTTCTATTAATTGGATTAATTTTTTCAAAAATTAACTCTTTATAACTATTGTTCAAAAATGACCCTTTATTATCAATAGGTCTGCCAAGAGAATCAATAACTCTTCCTAAAAGCTCATCACTAAGATTTATTTCTAGCCCTTTGTTTAAAGAATAGACTTTATTTCCAACTTCAATCCCATCAAATCCTTCATAAGCCATAAGGCTAACATAAGGACCATTAAACCCCAAAACCTCAGCACATACCTTTTTATCATTTCTTTGATCAATTAAACACAAATCTCCAATAGCACACTGAGGCCCCAAACTTTCAACTAAAAGACCTTTTATTTTTTGTACTCTGCCAACAAAAGAAACAGTTTCAATATCATCTACTTGTTTTAAATAATTTTCAAAAAAATTGCTCACTAAAATTCCTTTAGATACTTAACTTAATAACGAAAAATTTTTGAACTTTTCCTCTATTTTATCAAGTTGAGAAGAAATGCGCGCATCAATCTCTCCAAAATTAGTTTCAATTATACAACCACCTTTGCCTATGTTGGGATCTTCTATGATCTCTAAATTTTCTATAATATCAAATCTAGAAATAAAATCACTCTTTTTATGTCTAACAATATCTAAATCATCAAGATTTACGCGAATGGTAATCTGTGTTTTATCTTTTACCCTTTTTAAAACCTCATTAACATTTTCCAAGACAATATCTTTTTGAGAATCTGTGATTCTCTTAATAACCTTAATTGCAATTTGCATAACAAGACTTACTATCTGAGCACTCGAGGATTCAAGAATACTTTTCCTTTCTGCAATCAGAGATGCTATTATAGCATGCAATTTCCTCATAACTTTATCAAAATCTTCAAAACCACTTTCATAACCTTTACTGTATCCTTCTTCCCTGCCTTTAGCTGTTGCTGTCTCAAGATCTGTTTTTAATTTTTCCTCATACTCTCTTGCCAATCTTTCAATCTCAGCATTAGATTCAGCCTCAATAGATTCTTTCTTATAAATAGCCTCTCTTTGCAAAAGATCTGCTTCTTGCTTAGCTGCCTCTAATACTTCATTAGCCTTTACCTTGGCTTCTTCAATAAGCCGCTTGGATTCAATTTGAACTTCCTCTTTGGCAAGTTCTTGCCTTTTGGCAAGCTCTTCCTCAAGTCGTAATTTTTCATCTCTTAAAAGTTGCAACTCTTCTTTAAGAGTGGCGATTTGACTGTCTATGTCGTAAACCTTGCCTTCCTTCTCCTTGATTTCCAGAGATTCAAAAACAGGCTTTGCTATCTCAACAAACTCAAACTTTACCAAATTATCAACTTCTGATGATTTATATAAAACCTTAGGCAAACAAAACTCCTTTATCAGACAAGCACATCTTCCTCACCCCCTCTTGAAATAACTATTTCTCCCTGTTCTTCTAATTTTCTAATAAGAGAAACAATTTTTTGCTGGGATTCCTCAACATCTTTTCGCCTAGTAGGTCCCAAAAATTCCATATCCTCCTTAAGCATTGAAGCTGCTCTTTTTGACATATTTTTGAAAATTTTTTCTTGGACAGGAATATCTACAGATTTTAAAGCTTTTGCTAACTCTTGACCATCTATTTCTCTTAAAACCCTTTGTATAGATCTGTCATCAAGCAAAACTATATCCTCAAATACAAACATTTTCTTCTTAATCTCTTCTGCAAGCTCTGGATCTTCTTCTTCAAGAGATTCAATAATAAACTTCTCTGTCTTTCTATCAGCCATATTGATTATCTCAACAACATTATCAACTCCTCCTGCTGATGTGTAATCTTCTGAAGAAAGAGAAGCCAATTTTTTCTCAAGAACTCTCTCAACCTCTCTTACAACCTCTGGAGAAGTTCTATCCATTAATGCAATTCTTCTTGCAACATTAGTTTGTACCTCTGTGGGCAAACTAGAGAGAATAAAAGAAGCCTTTTGGGGATCAAGATATGAAAGTATTAAAGCAATTGTTTGCGGATGTTCTTGTTGGATAAAGTTTAAAATATTTGCAGGATCTGCTCTTCTAACAAATTCAAAAGGTCTAGACTGTAAAGCAGAACCCAAATTATTAATAATATCAACTGCCTTTTGAGTTCCAAGAGATTTTTCAAGAAGCTCTCTTGCATAATCAATTCCACCCTTTTGAATAAATTCTTGAGCCATCATTAATTCTTTAAACTCTAAAAGAACATTATCTTTAAGCTCAGAAGTAATTGTCTCAAGTTTTGCTATCTCAAATGTCAAAGACTCTATCTCTTCTTGAGAAAGATACTTAAACACTTTAGAAGAGATTTC